>JBIJCL010000142.1:0-5331 GCA_044344725.1 Steroidobacteraceae bacterium
GAGGGGGGGTCGAACTTGACGGCCTTCAGGCGCTCGACGGGCGACACACCCAAAGCCGACGGCTCGATGGTTTCGAGCGGCTTCTTCTTGGCCTTCATGATGTCGGGAAGTTTGACGTACCGCGGCTCGTTGAGTCGCAGGTCGCTGGTGATCACGGCGGGCAGATCGACTTCGAGCACTTCGAGGCCCGCGTCGACTTCACGAGTCACCCGAGCCTTGTCGCCGTCGATCTCGACCTTTGAGGCGAATGTGGCTTGGGGTCTTCCCCAGAGGGCTGCGAGCATCTGCCCCGTCTGGTTGCAGTCGTCGTCGATGGCCTGCTTACCGAGAATCGCGAGCATCGGCTGCTCGCGCTCGATGAGTTTGAGCATGAGTTTGGCCGCCGAGCCCGGTTCGATCGCGGCGTCGGTTTGCACATGTACGGCTCGGTCGGCGCCCATCGCGAGCGCCGTACGCAGCTGTTGTTGGCAGTCCGCAGGGCCGATCGATACCGCAACGATCTCCTCTGCGAGTCCTTTTTCCTTGATGCGCAGGGCTTCTTCGAGAGCGATTTCGTCGAAGGGGTTCACGCTCATCTTCACGCCGTCGGTGATGACTCCCGTGCCGTCCGGCTTGACTCGGATCCGCACGTTGTAATCCACCACTCGCTTGATCGAAACCAGAATACGCTTCATGAAAAAAACGACTCCTCAGACACGGGGAATGGGCCCGAAGACCCTGCCTCAATTCTACAGCCCCAAAGCGCCGGGGTTAAGGCGCCGCTGTGGATCGACGAGCTGCTTGAGACTGCGGATGAGCTCCGCGGTCTGCGGGTCGCGTCCGCGCATATACGGGTAGAACTTGCCGATCTGCAAATGGATGGCCCCGTGACGCTGGAAGATGTCGGCGATGCCGTGCTTCATTTTGTCGACGAGCGCCCGACCCTCGGGGTTGTCGGCGAACTTCGGCAAGGTCTCCTGATAGCCGGTCGGCAGTAGTCGCTCCTGAGCGATGTTGTAGCCGTCTTCCCAATAGAACACGGGCTCGTACAAGAAAGCGTTCGTCGCGACCGTCATGAACATCGCGCCGTAACGAATGCGCAGGCGCTTCATGTCAGCCTCGTGAGACGCGTAGTAACGGCTGACCTCGGCGCGGAACGCCTCGACCCGCGAAAACGGCAAGATGCCGTGGATCGGTACCCAGCGCTCGCCTCGCGGGCTTCGCACGTTGTAGAGCGGCATGAATGGCATCGCATTGGCGACCGTCGGCACGGTCGCCGGAACTTCGGCACCATGAGGTTGCAGTGCGGCACGCAATTTGGCGACGGCGGCACGGCATGAGGCATCATCGACGCCGTCGACGATCCAGTGCCCGGAGAATACGGCGCCTTTCAAAAAGCCCCGTCCGGCAAAAGCCATTTTGGCCAACTGCACGAGACCGTCGAGCGGGCCGCGCGAGGTCTTCCACACGGCGAGTGCCGATTGGATCGCCGTCGCCGTATCGGCTTTTCCGAGCTGCCCTTGTTGCAAGGCCGGGTCGAGTCCGAAGTTGGTCAGATTGAGGCCGAGCTTGGCGGCGGCCTCCATGCGAAGTGCGACCGCGGTCTTGATGCCGAGCGCGCCGCAGTCGCCCATGAAAAGCCCGGTGAGATCGGGTCCATAAGAGCGGAAGAAGGGCGCGGAGTTGGCGGCTCCCCACGAGCCGGTGCGCACGATCTGTCCAGTTCCGAGGACCACCTCGACCCCGAGCGTCGTTTCGCCCGACACGCCGAACACACCGGTTCCCCAAGTCACACTTCCTTGCGAGAGTGAGCCGCCGACGGTGGCTGCCAACCCCGAGAAGGGACCGAAGAACGGTGTGCGCAATCCTTTTGCAGCCAGTGCTTCGTTGAGCGCTGCCCAGGTCACGCCCACTTGCACGACGACGTACATGTCGCGCTCGTTGATCTCGACGATCTGGTTCATGCGCGAGGTGTCGATGCTGATCGAGCCGGCCTCGCTCGGCGTGTAGCCGTCGGTGTAGGACGCGCCACCACCGCGCGGCACCACCGCAACCCCGGCTTCGACGGCCAAACGGACGATTTGAGCGACATCGGCCGAGTTCGTCGGTCGAACGACCGCGGCCGGCAGAGCGCCCGACTTGTAGATGTCGGTCGAATAAAAGCTACGCTCGACCGGATCGGTGAGGACGCCGTCGCGCCCGATCAATGATTCCAGACGAGTGATCAGGGTGAGTGTTTTGTCTTGGAGTTCTGCATTCATCGATCGTGACTCCTTTTAGCGCGCACCCGATACGAGGCGCGGCGCTTGGTGGTGCGGCGGATCGCGTTGTTGCTCGGAAAAGGTCTGTCGAATTTTTTGAGCGGTATCACGCAGTTTCGGCAGGAAGCGCTCCACGGCGAGTTTCAGGGGAACGGCTGTTCCGCTGAAGCGAATGGTCACGGCAGCGAGGACGCGGTCGTCGACCATGATGGGTACCGCCATGCTGATTTCATCCGACACTCTGCGCGCACGAACCGCCGAGGCGTAACCTTGCATCCGCGCATCGTTGAGAATCTTCATGAGCTCCGCGCGATTTTTCGCGAGAGAGTCTTCTTCGCGATTCGATCGGGCGAGAATCTCCAGGAGCGATTCCCGCTGCGTCGGCGACGAGAAAGCGAGATAGACGCGCCCCGACGATGAAGTCAGCAGCGGAACTCGGAATCCCGCCGAATAACGTTCGACGGCGAGCGGGCTGCGGTGGTCGGTCGACTCACGCACCATCATCGAGGTGCCCGAGAGCGAGGCGATAGCCACCGGCCACACGATGTCCTTTCCAAGCTCGTGGATGTATGGGCGTGCGATTTGCGTTACCCAAGCTTCGTCGTCATAACCGTCCGACAGCCCGCGAACCATGATGGTGAGGCGGTAGCGATCATCGGTGGCATCTCGATATACGAAGCCGGCATGGCTCAGTGTTTCGAGAATGCGGTAGGTGGTGGTGCGCGGAAGTCGAATTTCCTGCGCCACCTCGGACACTGTGGCGCCATTACGCAAATTGAGAACGGTCAACGCATCGAGGCCGCGAATCAAGGCGCGGATAGGTCGAGTGGACTCCATGATCATTACCCCCGTAATTCAGAGTCTGCGTAGGAGTGTAGAAGAGCCATCCGGTGCTTGTCCACTTAGCGGTCGGCGAACCGCAGGATGAACCGGCGGACGCTCGGTTGACCGGACAGCGTGGCCATAATCGGCTCGTTGCCGCGATGTGCCGTGGCACGAGGGGGATCGATGAAACTCAGCACAGGGCAACTGCTCGCGTATGCGGCACCGACCGTCGCGCTTCAAGCGATGCTCGTCCCGCTCTACAACTTCCTTCCGCCGGTGTACTACTCGGCGGAGGTGGGGATGGTGGCGATGACTGTTGCGATCGTCTTTGCGGTCGGTCGGATATGGGAAGCGCTGATCGACCCGCTCGTCGGCGCCTTGTCGGATCGAACGACGAGTCGCTTCGGCCGTCGTCGGATCTGGATGGTCGCGGGCGCGCCGATCGCGCTCTTGTCCGCATGGTTCTTGCTGCTGCCGCCGCAAGGTGCCTCCGTGTTTTATCTGGCAGGCTGGCTCGTGGCGTTCTACGCAGGGTGGACGATGGTCTATGTCCCGCATCAAACCTGGGGCGGTGAACTGTCGGACGATTACTCAGAGCGAACGCGTATTGCCGGCTTTCGAGAGAGCGGCGCATTTTTCGGCTATCTCTGCGCGAGCGCGGTCGGAATCTTCTATTGGATCGGTTTCAAAGGCGTTGCGTTTCCGAGTTACGCGCAGATCGTCCAATCGGTGGGGGTGTTCTTCGCCTTCGCGCTGCCTCTCGGAATTCTTTGGTGTTTCTCGAGAGTGCCTGCGAGCACGGTCCAGGCAGAGCGTACTCCCGGCTGGGGAGAACTCCTTGGCATCCTCTCGCGCAACGCGCCTTTCCGTCGTCTCGTCGGAGCGTATTTCATCGACCGATTGGCGCTCGGAGTTTACTTCGGCGTTCAACCGGTCCTGATTTCGCAAGCGCTCGGCATGCAGCAACACGTGTTGACCGTCGCGATCGTCAACACCGTCGCGGCAGTGCTGCTCGCGCCGACGTGGATCACGATCGCCAACAAACTCGGCAAGCATCGGGCGTATTGCGTCGCCAACGTCATCACTGCAGTGGGATATCTTGCGCTCTTTTTCATGCCCGATGGCGCGATCGTTCCGGTGTTGCTGGCCAACGTGGTGATGGCATTCGGCAACGGCGGCACCATGATCACGCCGCCGGCCATGACTGCCGATGCAGTCGACTCGGACGAGTTGCAGACCGGCGTTGCCCAGATGGGTGGACACATGGCGTTCCTCGCATCGATCTTCAAGTTCGGAATGGGACTGGGTCTCTTCGTCGGAATCGGATTCCTGTCGCTGTTCGGCTATGTCGATATGAGTCAGATCCTGGATCCGCACGTGGAGCAGGGTGTGCGACTCGGCGCATCATGGCTGCCGGCGCTCATGTTGTTGATACCGGTGCTCATGATGTGGCGCTATCCCATCGATAGCGCCCGTCATGCGGAAATTCGCGCCGCTCTCGACGGGCGCCGGAGGGCGACGACATGAAGAAAATTTTGGGCTGGATCCTCAAGGGTGTCGGCGGACTCCTGGCGGCGCTCTTTGGTCTGATCGTCACGCTGATGCTCATGATCTGGATCGCCGATCCCACGGTGCTGCGCAATCTCGTGTCCGGGCAATCACCGACCGATCCAGCGGGCATAGAAAAGTCGCAGCCGCAGGAGATCGTTACGGGTAACCCTCGAGACAATATTCCGACGGGCGTTGCGTCTTGGTCCGATCCTCGAGGGATCACCGAAGCAGAGCAGTACGCTGACTCCACGGGCTCCGTCGCGTTGTTGATCTACCATCGAGGCGCATTGCGATACGAAAAATATTGGCCGGGATTCGACCGGTCGACCCGCACCAACCCCAACTCGATGCACAAGACGGTGCTCGGCTTGCTCGTGGGGGCTGCGATCGCCGACGGATTCATCGATTCGGTCGATGCGCCCGCGTCGAAGTGGATCACCGAGTGGCAAGGCGACGAACGGCGGAAGATCACCGTCCGCGATCTGCTGCAGATGTCGAGTGGGTTGCAGGTACCGATATTCGGCACCTGGAAGTCCGCAAAGATCCTGTTTGGCTCAGATCTCTCCGCGGGTGTGCTCGGCTTGCCGAGCGTCAAGTCGAGCGGGAGCGAGTACCAATACAGCAATGCTAATTCGCAGGTGCTCTTGATCTTGCTCGAGCGTGCGACGGGTCAGCGTTACTCGTCTTATTTGTCGAGTCGCCTCTGGCAGCGTCT
>JBIJCL010000144.1:0-5180 GCA_044344725.1 Steroidobacteraceae bacterium
TCCAACGCGCGAGGACGTACATCTATACGACGGCACTTCCACCCGCCGTCGCCGCCGCGACCCGGATGTCGCTCGCCATCGTTCGAGAAGAGGCTTGGCGACGTGAGCATCTGAATTCTTTGATCGGAAGATTCCGTGAAGGTGCCAAAGCGCGTGGACTTCGATTGATGGATTCGGCGACGCCGATACAGCCGATGATTCTCGGCTCGGCCGAGGCGGCGTTGACGGCGAGCGCCAAGCTTTCGGAGGCGGGGTTCCGCGTCACGGCGATCAGACCACCGACGGTCCCGGAGGGCACGGCGAGACTGCGCATCACGCTCTCGGCGTCCCACAGCGAAACACAGGTCGACGACTTGCTCGCCGCCTTGGAGTCGGCGATATGAAGCCGTACGTTCGCGACGAGCTGATGGATCGGCTAGACCATTTTTCGTTGACCCCGAAAGTAATCGTCGATGTCGACGGAAAGGCCAACGGATCCCAGGGTGTGCTGGCCCAAAGATTTCCGCGAGCACGGCTGATTTCCACGGGCTCGTCGAGCGCGTACCCGACCGCGGGCGAGTCGATCATCCGCCGCTGGTTCGGTCGCGGGCCCCGCATCGAGTATCTCGACTGCGCCGTTCATGAACTTGCCCTTGCGGACGGCAGCGTCGATCTGGTGATCGCCCACGATTGGTCGCCGGGCGTCGACTCACTCGATGCCGCGCTTGCGCAAATCCATCGCGTGCTGATGGTCGGCGGACTTTTTCTTTGTTCCTCGCCGAGCCCGATGTCGGCTCCGGGCCAACCCGACATCCACGACTTCGGCAGCGCGTTGATGCGCGCCGGATTCGTCGAACCCGTACTCGACATCGATCGTTTTTCGGATGATGGCGGTGAGATCATTCACGTGGCGGCTTTTGCCGGTGTCGCTCGCGGCCCGTCGAACGATGGGGAAGTCGTCGTGCCCTTCCCGAAGAGCACCCGTCGATGAGTCATCCCTTCAATGGCGTGTTCGTCACGGGCACGGACACCGAAATCGGTAAAACCTTCGTATCGACTGCGTTGGCATCCGCCGCGCGCAGTCGGGGTTTGAAAGTCGGCGTGATGAAGCCCGTGGCTTCGGGCGCACACCGAACCGCAGACGGCCTGCGCAACGACGATGCACTCGCGCTGATGGCCGCCGCGGGCGAAGCGGACTATGCGGCCGTGAATCCATACTGTTTCGAGCCAGCGATTTCGCCGCACCTTGCGGCGGACGACGCGGGCGTGACGATCGACCTCGGACGTCTCGCGACACTCGCACGGGTTCGCGCACAAGAGTGCGACTGGCTGGTGGTCGAGGGTGCGGGAGGCTGGCGAGCGCCCCTCGGGGCCGGTCGAAGCATGGCGGACCTCGCCGGCGCGCTCGGCTTGCCGGTGATTCTGATCGTCGGCCTACGTTTGGGATGCCTCAACCACGCCGTGCTGAGCGCCGAGTCCATCCGGCTGTCGGGGCTGACGCTGGCGGGCTGGATCGGTAACCGAATCGATCCGGCGATGTCTCGCTGGGAGGACAACGTCTCGACCCTCGAGTCGCTGCTCGGTACGACCCCGCTCGCCCTGTTTCCTTTCGGTGCGAACGAAGCGGAGCGTTTGGCGCTTGGAAGGCAGGTCATTGACCGCCTGTTGGTCACACCCCGGAACTCTCTTCGATCTCCTAAGTGATTGTATTGGTTGAGTTTTAGGTGCCGGGTAGCATCCGCTGGGCATACCGGAAACCGGCCCCATGCCATTACCCGAAGCCCGCATCGAAATCGCTCCCCATTGCTCCCTGTCTCCCCGCGGGGCGCGCTGGTTTTTCGTCAGTATCTGCGTCGCTTCGCTGTCGATCGCCCTGCCGATCTCCCTCATGGGTTTCTGGCTCGTGTTGCCGTTCGCAGGCCTGGAAATCGCGCTCGTCGGATGGGCCCTCAGAGTCAGCATGGCTCGCCGGCATCAAAGACAGACGATCGTGGTGTCCGAGGACCTCGTCACCATTGAGGACGTGTCGCCACCCAATCATCAGCGTGTCGAGTTCCCGCGACACTGGGCGCAAGTTAGAATTCGCGCCGGGGGTTCACCGCTGCATCCGAGTCGACTGACCGTCGAATCGCATGGCCGCGGCCTCGAGGTTGGGCATTTCCTGAACGAACAGGAACGGCTCAGCCTCGCCAAGCGGCTCAGACGCTTGATCGGCCGCGTAGCAGAATCCCCGCCTTTGCCCGCCCAGGGTGGTCCGGCTTGACCGGGTTGTTTTGGGTAGGCGCGTTCTTTGGTGTTTTGATCGACCAACCGGATAAGCCATGACCAGACACGCTCGCACTGCCCTGTCCGCCTCTGCCTTCGCGATCCTAGGCAGTCTCGCCCCCCTCGCTGCCCATGCCGAATGGGGCAACCTGAACATGCCAGTCGGTGTCACCGAGCTGTCCAAAGAAATTCACTCCTTGCACATGACCATCTTCTGGTGGTGCGTGGCGATCGGCGTATTCGTGTTCGGCTGGATGATCTGGTCGCTCGTCGCGTTCCGTAAGTCGCAGGGCGCCAAACCCGACACCACCATGGTGCACAGCACGAAGGCAGAGATCATCTGGACGGTGATTCCGGTCGTCATCCTCGTGATCATGGCCATTCCTGCCGCTCGTACGCTCATCGCGATCGAAGACACGCGCAACACCGAGATCAGCATCAAGGTGACCGGTTATCAGTGGAAGTGGCATTACGATTATCTCGGCGAGGACGTGAAGTTTTTCTCCTCGCTCGATCGGGCGAGTGACGAAGCGCGCCAACTCAAGTCGGGCATCAACCCCGAGTCGGTCGAGAACTATCTCCTCGACGTCGACAACCCGCTCGTCGTTCCGGAGGACACCAAGGTCCGCGTGCTGCTGACTGCGCAAGATGTCATTCATGCGTGGTGGGTTCCCGCGTTCGGCATGAAGAAAGACGCGATCCCCGGCAACGTCAACGAGCTGTGGTTCAAGGTCGACAAAGGCAAGACCGGTCTTTACCGGGGGCAGTGCGCCGAGCTCTGCGGCCGCGATCACGGCTTCATGCCGATCGTCGTGAAGGTCGTCACCAAGGACGAATACCGCTCTTGGCTCGCCAGCCAGAAGGCGGGGGATTCGGCTCCCGCTGACGCATCGAGCGAACCTGCGGCGGAGTCTGCTCCCACGGTCGCTGCGCTTCCCGCCGCGCCCCAGGGCTGAACCGGCAACCGCAATCAAAGAATTCAACGCAAGACTTAATTAGAGAGCACGAACATCATGGCCAATACCGCGACCCACGATCACGCGCACGATCACCACGATCACAAGCCGCACGGTCTCAAGCGATGGCTCTACGCCACCAACCACAAGGACATCGGCACGATGTACCTGGTGTTCGCTTGCGTGATGTTCTTCCTCGGCGGCGCCATGGCGCTCGTCATTCGCGCTGAACTCTTCCAGCCCGGGTTGCAGTTCGTCGATCCGGGTTTCTTCAACTCCATGACGACCATGCACGCGCTGCTCATGATCTTCGGCGCCGTCATGCCCGCCTGGACGGGTCTCGCCAACTGGATGGTGCCCATGCAAGTGGGTGCCCCGGACATGGCACTGCCTCGACTCAACAATTTCAGCTTCTGGTTGCTGCCGTTCGCGTTCACGCTGCTGCTGCTCACGCTGTTCGTTCCGGGCGGTGCGCCCGCGGGCGGCTGGACGCTGTATCCGCCTCTCTCCCTGCAGGCCGGTGACAGCTTCCCGCTCACGATCTTCGCGATCCACCTCATGGGTATCTCGTCGATCCTCGGCGCCATCAACGTGGTTGTCACCATCCTCAACATGCGCGCTCCGGGCATGGGCCTCCTCAACATGCCGCTCTTCTGCTGGACGTGGCTCATCACCGCTTACCTGCTGATCGCGGTCATGCCGGTGCTCGCGGGCGCAGTGACCATGTTGCTCACCGACTATTTCTTCGGCACGAGCTTCTTCGCTGCCGCCGGTGGCGGTGATCCGGTGATGTTCCAGCACATCTTCTGGTTCTTCGGACACCCCGAGGTCTACATCCTCATCCTGCCGGCCTTCGGCGTCGTCTCGGAGATCATTCCGACGTTCTCGCGCAAGCCGCTGTTCGGCTATGAGTCGATGGTTTACGCGACGGCATCGATCGCGTTCCTGTCATTCATCGTATGGGCGCACCACATGTTCACGGTCGGCATGCCGCTCGCAGGACAGCTCTTCTTCATGCTCTCGACCATGCTCATCGCCGTGCCCACGGGCGTTAAGGTATTCAACTGGTGCGCGACGATGTGGAAGGGCTCCATCAGCTTCGAGACACCGATGCTGTTCGCCATCGCCTTCCTGTTCCTGTTCACGCTCGGTGGCTTCTCGGGCTTGATGCTCGCCATCGTGCCGGCGGACTTCCAGTACCACGACAGTTACTTCGTCGTGGCGCACTTCCACTACGTGCTCGTTCCGGGCGCCGTCTTCGCCATCATGGCGGGGGTGTACTACTGGCTGCCGAAGTGGTCGGGCCGCATGTACAACGAAAAGGTCGGCAAGCTGCACTTCTGGCTGTCGACGATCGGTGTGAACGTGCTGTTCTTCCCGCAGCACTTCTTGGGGCTCGCCGGCATGCCGCGTCGCATCCCCGACTACTCCACGCAGTTCGCCGACTGGAACATGGTGTCGTCTGTCGGTGCCTTCATCTTCGGCTTCTCTCAGCTGCTCTTCGTCTACGTCATCTGGAGCGCCGTGCGCTCGGGTGAAAAAGCGGCCGATCGTCCGTGGGAAGGTGCCCATGGTCTCGAATGGGAACTGCCGACGCCCGCGCCTTACCACAGCTGGGAGACGCCGCCGTCTCGCGCCGTGATCTCGCAAGGCTCGATGCACTGAGCATCGACCTAGGACGCCGAAACGTGGATCCCAACAACACCGAAGTTGAACGTGCTCGACGAGTGAAACGCTCGGCGATCCTGCTCGGCCTCGTCGCCTTGGGGTTCTATCTCGCGTTCATCCTCATGTCGGTCCTGGGTTTTCGCCAATGAGCGACACGCGCGAACAAAACAACCGGCGTCTCACGCTGCGGTTGCTTGGATTCGCCGCAGGGGCTTTCGCTTTCGGTTTTGCGTTGGTCCCGCTCTACGACGTGATCTGCGACATCACGGGTGTCGGTAATCCGAAAGATCTGCTGCGCGCCTCCAACGTGCA
>JBIJCL010000145.1:0-5163 GCA_044344725.1 Steroidobacteraceae bacterium
CGGAAAATCCATCATCGGTGTCAGCATTTGGGATGCTCCGGATAGGGTCTTCATCTCAATTTGACGCGGCAATGTCGGCAGCCTCCTCAAGCAAGGCCGGCACGTCGTATTCCAATTTTCGAGCGTAGTCGCTGTCGACTCGCCCAGCCTGGAAAAGCAGGTATGCGCCTTCGACGATGGCCGCGAGCCGCCACAGTGCGAAGACTCGGTACACCCTGAAATTCTCGAGGTCGAGACCCGTGCGTTTCGACCATCGCGCAGCCAAGGCGTCACGATCGATCACCGCATCGAAGTCACGAGACACTTTTTGTACGAACGAAAATCCTGGAGGGTTGACTGATCTTGGCCCCCAAAAGGCGAGCATCAAGGCCAGGTCGGCGTAGGGATTTCCGATCGTCGCCAGCTCCCAGTCGATGATGACGTTGAGCTTCGGTGCGTCGCGCGAGAATAGAGTGTTGTCGAGATGGAAGTCGCCATGCATCACCGTCGCTGGAGGCGGTGGCGGGAGATTCGACATCAGCCATCCCGCAAGGTCTTCTATCAACGGCAGCGGGCGACCCGTTTCTTCCGCACGAAGTTTTCTCAATCGTGCGATTTGTTTGGTCACGTAGTCTTCGGGCATTTTCGGGCTGCTCATGCCGAGCGATCGCCAATCCACCGTATGCAGTGTGGCGAGCTCGTCGACGAGTTCGATGCCGAGATTCGAAATGGTGGCCGCATCCGCCGTGTAGGCCTGCGGCAGGGAGTCGGTGATGGCGACTCCATCGACGTATTCGATGATGCTGAACGGTTGGCCGACTATCGATGCATCGGCGCAATACCCGAGTGGGCGCGGCACTTTCACACGCCCGTGCAACGCCTTCAGCATGCCGTATTCGCGCAGGACACCCGCACCTGCGGTCGAAGAAATCGTATCGTCGGGCGGGCGTCTCAGTATGACGCGGCCCTTCGCGTGACGTACGAGTTGGGTGATGTTGGAGTTTCCGCCGCCAAGCCGCGGACCCATTTCGATCTCGACGAATCCCAACTCGGACTCGAGCCATCGGGCTAAGGATTCGAGAGTGGCCATGAGCGATTCGCGGAGGGCGTTACAACTGGGCCATCATGCCGCCGTCGGTCGGAATTACGGCGCCAGTCATATAGGTCGAGCCAGCGACCCACCAAATCACGTCTGCGATTTCCTCCTCGCGCCCAACGCGGCCAAGAGGAATACGCTCGAGGAGCTTGTTCATCGCCTTCTCGTCGAGCTGTGAGGTCATCTCGGTAATGATGAGTCCGGGGATGACGAGATTGACCCTGATTTTTTTGGGCGCAAGTTCGACGGCGAGGACCCGGGTCAATCCCGCAAGTCCCGCTTTGCTCGCACCGTAGGGGCTATCCCCGGGAAAACCGCGAAAGCCGACGACTGCGCCGACATTCACAACTGAGGCGCCTTCCGGCATGAGGCGCAGCGCGGCCTGGATGCAGTGCATCGGGCCTGAGAGATTGGTCGCAATGACGTCGTTCCAATCTTTTACTTCGAGCCTGGCGAGTTTTCGACCCCGGTGCAGTCCGGCGTTGTTGATCAAGACGTCGACGCTGCCCCATGTATCGTCGATCTGATCGAAAGCAGACTTCACCGACGCCGGATCGGACACGTCCGCCGAAATAAACAGAACACGCTCGTTACCGAGCGCTGCCCGAAGGCTGGTTTCGTCGATAGTGCGAGCGATGACGGCGACGTGATCACCCTTCGCCAAGGCCTTTCGGGCCGTAGCGAGACCGACACCACGTGAACCGCCGGTCACCACCCAAGTTTTGGCTGTCATCAAAGATTCTCCCGCGTCGAATCCGCGCGGAGCAAAGAGCCGTCCCCGGCGACGGTACTCACCCGAAGGGTGGCACCGTCGCCGAGGAGGGCGAAGCGAAGATCAGTTCCCGAAGTTGTGGGTGATCCGCAAGCCGTAAGTGCGCGGCGGGCGCGCAGCGGCGTAAGTCCACAAACCGGCGAAGGTCACGCTCGTGCCCACGTCGTAGGCCTGAGTCCACGAATCGTCGTTCGTGAGGTTCGAACCCCACAAGGAAACGGTCGTGTTGTTCAGGCGATAGCCGATGGAGGCATCGATGACTTCGTGCGCCTTCACACTGCTCTGCGGTGAGTTCAGGAAGGTGAGTTCCTGATCGTCCACATATCGCAGGTCCGCCTGTACCCACATGGAGCCGTTACCGACGTTCCAGGTGTAGTTGGGCGTAATCGTCGCGGTCAGATCCGGTGCACGACGCAACTTGAGGTAAGACAAGTCACGCTTGTTGACCGGAGTCGCCGGGTCGGTGTCGATCAGCTTCTTGAACTTCGAATCCATCACGCCGAGGTTGCCCGAGAGAGTGAAGTTCTCGGTGACGCGAGCAGTGAGGTCGATCTCAAGACCCTTGATCTCGGCCTGGGCCGCGTTGAGCACCAAGGTCTGCTGACCCGTACCCGACGAGGTCGGCACGCTCTGCTCTTCTTGCTTGTCGTCGTACTTCATCAAGAAGACAGATCCGTTCAGACGAACTCGACCGTCCATCCACTCGGTTTTCCAGCCGAACTCGAAGTTGTCGACCGTCTCCGGGTTGTACGCGATCGAGGCCGCTTCGTAGGTGCCCGGACGACCGGTGAAACCACCCGCGCGGAAGCCCTTGGAGTAGAGACCGTAGACCATCGCGTCTTCGCTCATGCGATAACGCAGGTTCAGCTTCGGCGTGAACTCGCTCCACGACTTCTTGAACGGCTTGGCGAGACTACCGAGCGTGGCGAGCTGAGGCATCGCCGCGTCGATGAGGCCGCTGTCCTTGTCGTCCTTCGTGTATCGACCGCCGACCGTCAGCGTGAGCGCGTCGGTGAGTTTGTAGTCCGCTTCGAAGAATGCAGCCTTCGAATCGGTGTTCTGAACGACGGTCTGATCGATTACGGCGACGGATCCCGGCGGAGCGCCGAACAGCACGTCGATGAAGCCGATGTAGCTTCTCAGGTCGATTCGGTAGTCCGACTCCCACAGGTAAAGACCCGCGGTGACGTCGAGGCGATCACCCGAGTTGATCCAGCGAACTTCGTGGCTCGACTGGTTCCAGATGGCAGGACGATCGGTGTGGTAGAGCGTACGCGACGTGCCGTCCCAATCCTGGAACACCTTTTCGTCGGTCGAGAACTTGCCGTAGACGTACTCGATCGTATTGCCGTCGTTGATGCTGTAGCTCGCCGTGGCGATGTGCATCTCACTGTCGAAATACGTCTGGTACGCGCCTTCGCCGTTCTGCAGCACGGTGTAACGATCACCGGATTGCGGAACCTGGACGCCCTTGGCGCATTCACCGTAGGCGAGACAGAAGACCTGATTGCTCTGAGCAACGTTGAGGACGGTGTTCGCGTCCTGATCTTGCTCGGTCTTGTCGTAGCGATAGGTGAATTCGAAGTTGTCGTTCGGCTTGAACGTGAAGCTGGGGCTGAAGCTCGTAAACTCCACCTTGCCCACGTCCTTATTGCGCGTCTTGTTGAAGAACCAACCATCGTTGTCGCGCTTGGCGGCACCGATCTTGAACGCGAAGGTGTCGGACAGCGGCAAGTTGATGTACCCGTCAACGGCGAGCTCGCCGTAATTGCCACCGCCGGCTCGCACGGCGCCCGATACACCGTCCGTCGAGGCCTTCTTGCGCGCAATGTTGATTACGCCGGCGATCGAGTTGCGACCGAACAACGTTCCCTGCGGACCGCGAAGGATTTCGATGCTCTGCAAGTCGAGGGCCTTGATCATCGCGCCTGAGTTCACGCCGATGAAGATGCCGTCGACCACCACACCGGCGGTCGGGTCGAAGTTCTTCTCGACGTCCGTCGTGCCGATGCCGCGAATGGAAATCGCGGCAGGGCTGCCCGGACCCTGCTGAAGATCGTTGATGATGACGTTAGGCGCCGTGTTGGCGAAGGATTGCAGATCGACGTCTGCGCGGCGCGCGATATCCACCGCACCGAGAGCGCTGATCGAAGTACCGACGTCCTGAAGATTTTCTTCGCGCTTTCTTGCAGTAACGGTGATTTCTTCGAGCGTGCCTTGGCTGGTCGCCTCGTCCGCTGAGAATGACGTCACGCTGAATGATCCGCACGCCACTGCGACGGCAACGGATACCAGCAAACTCGACTTAGACATTGACATTTGTCCCCTCCAAATTTGGATGTCCGATGAGTTCGTTCGCACAAGAAATATCGTCGAACTCCCCCAGTCAGACCCGACGATAATCCTCTTGTTGTCGACTAGCAAGTGAATCCGTATACTCGATTTCGTCGGATCTTCATCATCCGATCGCCACCCCGAAATCGTTGTTTTTTTGCGTCGCCGGGGTGGCTCGAGCCGACCGAAAAGGGGGAATCTGAACGTGGCGTGGGATTTCGAAACCGAGTCGGACTTTCAGGAAAAACTGGATTGGATGAGCGAATTCGTTCGCTCGGAGATCGAGCCTCTCGATCTGGTGTTTCGCGGACCGGCCGACCCTTTCGATCCGGCTCGTCCGGGGCCCGCCGCCGCCATGGCGCCCCTTAAGAAAATCGTTAAAAATCAAGGACTTTGGGCGTGCCACCTCGATCCCCACCTCGGCGGTCAGGGGTATGGCCAGGTCAAATTGGGGCTGATGAACGAGATTCTCGGCCGCAGTCGCTTTGGTCCGACGGTATTTGGTTGCCAGGCACCTGATACGGGCAACATGGAAATCTTGGCTCGGTACGGCACTCCGGACCAGAAAAAGAAGTACCTCGAGCCGCTGCTCGCGGGTGAGATCGCCTCGTGCTACTCGATGACAGAACCGCAGGCGGGCGCCGATCCGGGGCAATTTACTTGCAAGGCGGATCTCGTCGGCGATGAGTGGGTAATCAACGGCGAGAAATGGTTTGCCTCGCACGCCGATTTCTCAAGGTTTTTGCTCGTCGTCGTGGTCACGGATTCCAGCGTTCCGGTTCACCAGGGTGCATCCATTCTCATTGTCGATCGAGACGCGCCCGGGCTCGAAGTCATTCGGAACGTCGCCGTCGGCATGCGCGACGAAATCGGCTCGGGAGTGCACGGTTATTTGCGGTTCAACAATTGCCGCGTGCCTCGCGAGAACATCTTGGGCAAGCCGGGGCAGGGGTTTGAGGTGGCGCAGTCGCGGCTCGGTGGC
>JBIJCL010000146.1:0-5154 GCA_044344725.1 Steroidobacteraceae bacterium
CTCCGCGCCGTTATCGGAGAGAAACACGAAGATCGTGTCGTCATCGGCACCGAGGGCTCGGATCGTCTCCCGCAGTCTTCCGACTTCGTGATCCATGGCCTCCGCCATGCCTGCGTAGACCTCCATGCGGCGTGCTTCGTAGTTGCGGCGCCTCGCATCGAGAGCGCTCCAGTCTTCGAGTCCCGGCCAAGCTCCAAGTGGCGCACCCTTTGGGATCAATCCGAGCTCAATCGATCGGGCGTGACGCCGCTCGCGTAGAGCCGCCCAGCCGGCGTCGTAACGACCACGCTGCCGCTCAATGAATTCTGGCGGCGCTTGCAACGGAATGTGATTGGCCTGGAAGGCGAGGTAGAGAAAGAACGGCGCTCGTTCGGTAGACCTGGTCGTGGCCCAGTCGTTGCGCAGATAGTCGATGGCTTTGTCCGCATAAAAGCGCGAGGAGTAAAACTCCTTGGGCATCTTCGCCGGCTCGCCGTCTTCGAACCAATACACGCGGTCGGTCAGCGCGAGATAGCGTTGATCGGTTTCCCAGTTGTCCGAACCACTATCGCCTTGGATCAGCGAGCGATCGAACCCGCGTGCGGGTGGCAGGTTGTGCGTCTCCTTGCCGACATGCCACTTTCCGACGGCATACGTGCGATAGCCGCTGCGCTGCAGGAGCGAGCTGACGGTGATCACGTTGCGATCGAGCACCGTGAGATAACCGCGCTTCCCCTCGAGCGACGGCGGCACCGATTCACGCATCGCACCGACACCGGTTCGGTGGCTGCGAATTCCGGTCAGCAGCATCGCTCGGGTGGGCGAGCATTCTCCCGACACATGGAAACTCGAAAAGCGGGTGCCCTCGGCAGCGAGCGCATCGAGGTTGGGCGTCGAGATTTCGCCTCCGAACGAGCCGATATCGCTGTAGCCGAAGTCATCGGCGACGATCACGACGATATTCGGGCGCGGCGTTTTCCGCGGCTCGATCGCGAGCGCTTCCTGCATGGCCGAAAAGCCGAATACGGCGAGACCCGACAACAACGCGACGGGTAAGAGCGGAAGACGCATCAAAGAAAGACGCATCAGCGCGAGACGAGTAACCCGCCGTCGCAGGTGATGACTTCGCCTACGGTGTAGGCGCTCGCGCGCGAGGCGAGGAAGATGGCAAGCCCCGCGATGTCCTCGGGGGTGCCGACCCGGCCACTGGGATTGGTACGGCCCACAGCGTCCCAGTCGACGCCGTCGCCCTCGATTTTGCCGCCGAATCCGACGCCGGTGCTCAGCATCCAGGTCGGGAACGGACCGGGCGCGATGGCATTCACCAAGATATGTTCGGGCGCGAGGCGCGCCGCGAGCATGCGAGTGAGGTGATGCAGCGCGGCTTTGGATGGGCCGTAGGAGTAGGTCTCGAAGAGCGGCTTACCGATGCCGTCGATCGAGCCGATGTTGATGACGCGGGCGGGCGTATCGCGCGTTGCGGCAGCGCGCAGCAGAGGCAGCAGGGCCTGGGTCAGAAAGAAGACACCCTTGACGTTGGTGTCCATGACCTTGTCCCAGCCGCTCTCGGGAAAGCTGCCAAGCGGTGCTCCCCATGATGCGCCGGCGTTGTTGACGAGAACGTCGAGTCGGGTCTCGCGTTCGGCAAGAGCTTTTGCGAGTGCCGTAACGCCTTCTATTTTTGATAGGTCTGCGGGAAGCGCCTCGCACTGACCGCCATATTCGCGCGCGAGCCGCGCAGCGGTTTCTTTGCACACGTCGGCTTTCCGGGCGCTGATGTACACCTTCGCACCGTTGGCCAAGAAGCCTGCAGCGATCATCTCGCCGATGCCGCGAGAGCCGCCGGTGACCAGCACCACTTTGCCCGAAACAGAAAACAGATTTTTCATGGTGGAAGATGCTCAGGTTTTCGGAATGAATTTTCGAAACTCACCTTTGGCGATGGCGTCGCGATGTACTTCATCTGGGCCATCTGCGAGACGCAGCGTGCGCTGCGAGGCATAGGCGTAGGCGAGTGGGAAATCGTCGCTGACGCCTGCGCCGCCGAAGGCCTGGATCGCAAAGTCGAGTACCCGCAGCGCGACGTTTGGCGCGACGACCTTGATCATCGCGATTTCGTTGCGTGCCACCTTGTTACCGGCGACGTCCATCATCCAAGCGGCTTTCAGCGTGAGCAGCCGCGCTTGCTCGATGGCGATGCGCGATTCGGCGATACGCTCGCGCCAGACGCCCTGCGTCGCGAGCGGCTTGCCGAAAGCGACTCGACTTGCGAGTCGATGGCACATGAGTTCGAGGGCGCGCTCGGCGATACCAATGGAGCGCATGCAGTGGTGAATGCGTCCCGGCCCGAGCCGTCCTTGGGCAATTTCGAAGCCGCGCCCTTCGCCGAGCAGCATGTGATCGACGGGCACGCGTACATCGGTGAGCGAAACTTCCATGTGGCCGTGCGGCGCATCGTCGTAACCGAAGACCGGCAGTGCGCGCAGCACCTTGATGCCTGGCGCGTCCGCTGGGACGACAACCATGCTTTGTTGCGAGTGGGCGGGTGCATCGGGGTTGCTCCGACCCATGATGATGTACACCTTGCAGCGTGGGTCGCCCGCTCCCGAGCTCCACCACTTGCGACCATTGATGACGTAGTGGTCGCCATCGCGCTCGATGCGGCAGGCGATGTTGGTGGCGTCGGATGAGGCGACATCGGGTTCGGTCATGAGAAAGGCGGATCGGATCTCGCCTTTGAGCAAGGGCTCGAGCCAGCGATCCTTGAGTTCTTCGCTGGCGTAGCGCTCGAACACTTCCATGTTGCCCGTGTCCGGTGCCGAGCAATTGAACACTTCGGCTGCGAAGGGTACTCGTCCCATGATTTCGCAGAGCGGCGCGTATTCGAGATTGCTGAGGCCCTCGGGTGCTCGCGTGCTGCGTGGCAGGAACAGATTCCACAGTCCCGCTGCGCGGGCTTTGGTTTTCAATTCCTCGATGATCTGGGTTGGCACCCAAGGATTGCCCGCCGCGCGATTTGCGGCGATTTCATCGAAGAAACGTCGCTCGTTCGGATAAACGTGAGCATCCATGAACGCGAGCAATTGCCCGCGGAGTGCCTTGACGTGGTCGCTGTAATCGAAGTGCATACCGTCTCCTTCGCGATCGAAGGCAGGGGCTGCCGGGGTTACCGGTGGCTCGGACCGCCGGATTCAAGGGTCTTCGCAAACGCCTCGATCGCCTCATCATCGTAGCCGAGTTCGCGGAGGATTTCGGCATTGTGCTCGCCGATTGCAGGCAGGCGTAGCCACGGCGCGGCGGGTTCGTCCAGGAACTTCACGGGAGGGCCGATGTGTTCGTGTCCGTTCTCGTCGAGCAATCGCATGCCGCGCGCGCGAACCTGAGGATCGTCGAAGGCTTCTCGAAGGTCGTTGACCCAGGCGAATCCGACCTCCTTGTCGCGAAACCAGTCGATCCATTCGGCCCGGGTACGGGTAGCGAAGAGCTCGCGCAGAAAAGCGATGAGCGGAGCTTGATGAGTGCCGGGCCCGCGTTCGCAGAGCTCGACGAAGTCGAGACGACCGAGTTCCCCCAAAAGTTTACGTACGAACTTGAGTTCCTGTGCCCCAAGCACGACGTGACGTCCGTCTTTCGTCCGATAGATGTTGTAGAACGCCGAGCCGCCGAGGCTACGCTCCTCGCGTGGCGTCGGTGGTGTCTTGTTCGCAAAAGTCGATCCGGTGATGTTGGGCGTCCAGGCGAGGGCGGAGTCGAGCATCGCCACGTCGATGTAATCGCCTCGCCCCGTTTTTTCGCGCCGCAGAAGCGCCATCAGCACGCCCGAGAGCGCGTGCAACGATGCGGTGATGTCGGCGACGGGAACGTGCGGCATCACGGGCTCTCCGTCGTTGCCCTGATTGAGGCTGACGATACCGCTCAAGGCCTCCGTGGCGAGATCATGCGCCGGTTGTTCACGGTAAGGGCCGTTCTGTCCGAAAGCGGAGATGGAGCAATAAACAATGCGTGGGTTGCGCGCCGAGACCGCGGCATAGCCGACGCCGAGTCGATCGACGACGCCCGGTCTAAAGGCCTCGATGAAAACGTCGGCGGTTTCAGCAAGACGTAAAACCGCCTCGCGTCCCAGATCGGACTTGAGATTGACGCAGAAGCTTTTTTTGCCTCGTTGCGTGTTACGAAAGAAAACGGTGTGCCCGCCCTCGCGAGGTCCGATGTAACGGCCGGGTTCACCTTCGCCCGGTGGCTCGATCTTGATGACCTCGGCACCATGGTCCGCCATCATCAAGGTGAGTTGTGGCCCTGGAAGAAACTGCGACAAATCGACGACGCGCAGACCCTTGAGCTTCACGTGATGCCTCGCTGGCGCAGCGCCTCGATATCGGATGACGAATAGCCGAGCTCGGCGAGCACAGCGTCGGTATCGGCGCCGAGGCCGGGCGCGGACTGAGCAGGAAGTCGCTTGCCATCGAGCTTGATGGGATTGGCGAAGCTTCGAAAGTCCGCTCGCAACGGATGCGGCGTCGATCGGATCATGCCGGTCGCGATCGGAAAGGAGTTTTGCAGGGCCTGCGCCATGTCGTTGACCGGCGCGGCAGGCAGCACGCCTTGCAACTTCGCGAGCCAGCGGCTCGTCACCTGCTGCTCGAAAACGGCATCGAGGAGCGGCGTCAAAGATTCCCGATGCTCGCTTCGCAGCGGCATCGTGGCGAAGCGGGCATCGTTCGCGATCTGCGGGGCGTCGATGACTCGCATCAGTTCCTGCCAGAACTTTTCGGTCATGCACATGACGAAAATCCAGCCGTCTGCCGTCTTGAAGAGTTGAACCGGCGTAGCGGTCGGATGCGCGCTTCGGGGCATGCGTCCGGTCACGAGTCCGTCGTTGAGATACCAAGTGCCGGGATAAGAAAGTTGATGCAGCGCCACGTCGAACAGACTCACGTCCACATCGCGTCCCGTGCCGCTACGGGCGGCACCGAAAAGTGCGGCGAGCAACGCGAGCGCGGTGGTGATGCCCGTCATGTAGTCGACGATCGAGAGGCCCATGCGCGCGGGCGGTGAGCCAGGCTCACCGGTGACATGCAGGTAACCGGCCTCGGCCTGCATCAAATAATCGTAGCCCGGCCATCCGCGCCGCTCGTTGTCGCGACCATAGGCCGACAGGTGCGCGCAGACGATGCG
>JBIJCL010000233.1:0-3684 GCA_044344725.1 Steroidobacteraceae bacterium
CTCCGTGCACTTTACGGTCACGACGATGTCGGTGGAGGTCGGTGTGACGATGAACTCCTGACGTACGTCACGAAAGCCGGCGCGGCTTCCGATCGCAACGTAGCGACCTGGCTTCAAAGACAGTTCGCGTCGGGTGAAGGAGCCAAAGTTTCCGACGCGCTGAACACTCACCAGCGTCAGTCCGTCCGACTCGATCACGGCGACTACGGGCGTCTCGTAAAGACGGAGCGCCTCGCGCAAGCGATCGCTCTGGGCTTGGAGAACGACCTTTTTCTCGTTGATGGAAGAGGACTGAGAAAGGAGCCGCTCCGCTTCGCGCCGTACCTCAGGTGCAGCGAGTCGAGCAGGACTTGCGAGCAAGGACTCGATGCGCCGAGCAAGCTCGGCGCGAGGCGCAACTCGGATACGCCCGTCTCTGGCGAACTTCAGCGTCGTATCGCGGGCAAGCAACGCATCGTATCGAAGCAGCGCCTCACTCCAGCGTTCGGCATTTTCCAATTCGAGAATTTCAGCGCGGACGACACCGAGATCGCGGCGCTCTCCTGCGGCATCGATCTGCGCGAGGATCTGCGGTAATTCGGCTGCTCCAGGTCGAAGCGTCGCGGCTCGTGTCACCGCAGCGCGCGCCTCTTGTGTGCGGCCGGCACGCAAAGCCGAAAGCGCATTACCAATCTCACGGGCGTATTGATCAGAGCCGATCGCAACACGCGCTTTCGCGACTCCTTCACGCGCGATGCGATTGGCTGGATCGGCACGCAAAACCTCTTCGTATCGCGTCAGTGCGCGCAAGTGATCGAGCGTCAGAGCCGCCGTCTCCGCCTCGACCAAGGCGGGTAAAACCGGACCAAGTGCGACCACTCGTGCGAGGCCCTTACCCGCTGCCTCATCGGAAGGATCAATTCGCTGAGCCAACTGGTAAGCCTGCCTTGCCACCTCCAGCCGACCCGCGTCCAACGCGGCATCGCCGTCGCGCAGCTGTCTTGCGAGAATCTGCGGACGCTCCTCCGCAATGCGCGATAGTCTTTGGAACGCAACGCCGATTCGATCGAGAGCCAAGGCATAATCACGACTGGCCTCCGCTTCGAGCGCGAGCGCACCCAAGGACTTGGCCGCAGCAAAGGTCGAACCGCCCCATATTCCGCCACCCTGTGTCTCCAATTCCTCGAGGAGCGTTCGGAAACGGGCATCTTCATTTTCGAACTGAGCGACCAAAGCGGGGTCCGGTAGACCCGAGAGCACTGCCGTGGGCAATACAGCACTCTTCGGACGCTCAGCTTTCTCGGATCGGTCCAGCGGCTTTACGAAACTCGGCAACACCAAAAAGACCGCTGCTACCGCAGCAAGAAGCACGATTAGGCCAACCCATGCGCCCGCCGACGCTCGGGGTCGGGCAGCCTTCTCTGCAGGCTCGACGACGGCGTCTTCGGGTCGAACCACTTTTGCTGCAACGACCGGCGTGAGTCGTCGCGAGTCGAATGACGTCAACGTACGAGCGATTTCCCGAAGGTCAGTCGGCCGAGATTCCGGATTGCTTACCAGCAACGACATCACGAGATCCGTCAGACCAGCAGGTGTGGCAACCGAGGTGGCAAGTCGTGGTGGCGGCAGTCCATTCCGCGCCCGGTCGGCATCGGGGAAATTCGGTGGATATCCGCCGAGCAATTCGTAGGCCAGTGCACCGAGGCCAAAGATATCGTCCGCCGTCGACGCTGCTGATCCGGTGAGTTGTTGCGGGCTCGCGGAAAACGGCGAACCCACTCGCGTCGCAGACTGCTCGCCCACCCTCGCCGCCACACCGAAATCCGCCAACCTTGCGCGGCCATCGAAACCGATGAGGACGTTGGAAGGTTTCAGGTCACGATGGACGATTCCGCGTTGATGCAGACCCGCCAAAGCCTCGGCTACCTCACCAAGCAAGCCGAGAATCTGCGTCCAGGACTTGGCTCTCAAAGATCTGGCATCGGCCGAAGCGAGCTCCATCGGCAATACCGCAAAACTCTCGTCGGAAAGCGGCTCGAAATACTCGAGAATGCCCTTTCCAGCGCCCTGATGCGCCAGCTCGTATTGCAATTCGAGAATCGGTAGTTCTCGTCGCGTGGAGATCTTCAGCGCAATCTGAGCGGATCGACCCTCATCGAGGACACGCCAAACCTCGCCCTGACCTCCACGCCCGAGTGGTTCGATCAGTACGAAGCGACCTAAAAGCCTTTGTCCTTTCGAAAGTGTCGCCACGACACCTCAGGAGCCGGGAGGCGATGTTGCAGGCGTCGGGAGAGCAGTCCCGGTTTCTTCGGCGTAGATCGCTGCGAGAAGACGGCGCCACTCGCGATATTGCTCTTCGGCCGTGCCTACCAGTTTGAGAGAGCGTCCTTCGACTTCGACGACCTGTGATCCAGCTTCGTTTTCGAAGCTTCGAGCCAGTTCTTTGACTTCTTGAGCCGCCATCTTGGCATCCTCGAACTTCTTGATGCCGGACATCACTGCCGCGACACCACCGACGCCACCCCCGTACCTGACTGCATCTTCGATACGCTGACAGTTGTAATCCGCAGAACCACATTGACTCGAAACGAAAATGCTGGCGAGCACTGCCGCAGCGCCGAGCACTGTTCGGGTGGTCGCTTGGGCGCGCGCTTTGTCCTCTTTTTCGATGGCTTCACGGCTCGTACGTCGATAGCCCGCATAAGAGTCGAAAAGACCTTCTGAGAATTGCTCGTTGTAGCCATCGAGCGTATCGATGACGACCGTATCGCGCTCACGGATCTTCTCGACTCGAGCAAGAGCAGGATCATCACTGGCCGGCAGCCGATTTACCTTGATGAGGCCGTCTTTGCTCTCGGCCAGATATCCGCCGAACGAGCGTGGGTCGAGATCTTGTGCAAATCGTAATGCAGCAATTTGACGGATATCCCGACGATCCGTTGCCGACAAGCGCTCCCGAGCCTGAAGGAGATCATCTGCAATCTGCACATAGACGTTCTTGAACGGATCGCGGGCGCGCAGCGCAGCGTCGGTCTTGTATGACCCGAGATCGGCCTCACCCGAATAGATCTTGTCGTCGATCCAGACGCGGCCGACGGCGTCGACGGCGCGAACCTCAAGTTCAAGTCGACCACCCGTCGACTCGAGAATCTTTCCGGTGACCAGGATGTCGACGAAACGCACGCCTTCCGGAACGACGCGGACAGCGCCCCATTGTCCGGTGGTCTCCAGCGTCGTTTTGAGGCGGTTGGCGAGCAAACGCGATTCGGCTTTTCGGATATCGGGATAAATACGACGTTTGTCCAGCGCCTCCTCGTTATCTTTGATGGCCTCGGGAATGTTGGCATCGAAGGCCTGGACAGCCACGTCCAGCAACTCGGCTTCGTCAATCTGGGTCGTGGCTTGTACCGCTTCGAGCTTCGGCAGCGGCCGTGTTTCCTTGACAACGCAACCGGCGAGCGCAGCGAGCGCGGCGACAGCAAGCGCTGTCACCCTCAAGAGGCGATACGACGACAAAACGTCAGCCCTTGCCCTGAACATTACGCTTGTACTCCATGTATTCCTTCCAGAGCTTTTCCTTGAGCTCGGGGTCCGTCTCCTGCTCCGCCGCGCGTCTCAAGCGACGCGCGACGATGTCGTCATCCTCTCCGGAAGGGATGCTTCGATCAGGCGCGCCGCTGCCGCTACCCGCGATGACACCTC
>JBIJCL010000147.1:0-5125 GCA_044344725.1 Steroidobacteraceae bacterium
GAAGATGCTGTCGCGCGTCGTGCCGGGCATGTCGCTCGCAATGACGCGCTCTTCGCCGAGCAGGCGATTGACGAGGGTCGACTTGCCAACGTTCGGACGTCCGATGATCGCAATGCGAATACGGCCGTCATCGGGTGACTGTTCGGCCGCGATCTTCTCGGGATCGAAATCCGAGAGCACGACCGACATGAGATCGCGACACCCGTCCCCGTGCGCCGCGGCGATCGCGAGCGGTTCGCCCAATCCCAAAGAATGGAAGTCGGACGCAGCGGTCGAGGGGTCGAGCCCTTCTGCCTTGTTGACTGCGAGCACGACCTTCTTGCCGGAGCGGCGAAGCTCGCGCGCGACCCAGTGATCTTGCGACGTGAGTCCGCTGCGGGCGTCGGCGAGGAATACGAGGACGTCGGCCTCCGCGACTGCGCGCTCGGTCTGCAGACGCATCGGCGTTTCGATACCCGACGGTTGCTCGACGAGACCGCCTGTGTCGACGACGACGTAGGGCACAGGCCCCATGCGCCCGTAACCATACTGCCGATCGCGCGTGACGCCAGGCATGTCGGCCACGAGCGCATCGCGCGTGCCAGTGAGGCGATTGAAGAGCGTCGATTTACCGACGTTGGGCCGACCGACGAGAACGACGACAGGAAGCATATTCAGTTCTCTCGGTTGGATGTCGGTGGCGCGTCCGAGGCCTTCAGGCCTTCGGACGCAGGGCGGTCACACGACCCTCGTCATCTTGAAAGATGACGACGTCGCCGACGACCACCGGCGCGTTACTCGTACGACCGCCGATCTTGGTACGAGCGAGGAAAGCGCCCGTATCGCCATCGAGCCAATGCACGTAACCCTCGAAATCCGCGACCGCCACGTGATTGCCGATGATGGCCGGCGCGGATAAGCGCCGCATGCGCAATCCGTCTTGTCGCCAGAGATCGACGCCGGTGCGACGACGCAGAGCGACGACTTCGCCCATCGCGCCCGACACCACCACGCGCTCTTCGTCGACGGCGAGCCCGCGATGGCTCGAGATCTCGCGCGACCACCAGATCTGACCCGAATCGGCCGCGAGCATGGCGACGCGCCCTTGGAAACCGGCGACGAATACGTCGGTGCCCAATACTTTGACAGCCGAGTCGATGTCGACGAGGCGCTCGAGCTCGGTACGGCCACGCGCCGGCGAGACGAGTTGATCCCAAAAAATTTCACCGCGAGCGGTTTCGACGGAGATGACACGACCATTGTCGAAACCACAGAACGCGACGTTGCCGGTGATCACCGGAGCGGCGGTGCCGCGCAAGGTGAGCCGCGGAATTTGTTGATCTTCACGCCACAACTCGCGACCGGTTTCGACCGAAAGCGCAAGCAGTCGTCCGGCTACCGTTCGGACGATGACCACATCGCTACCGATGGCCGGAGCCGCGAGCACTTCTCCGCCCACCTTCGCGGACCAACGACGTGTCCCGGTCACGGCATCGAGCGCGACGACATCGCCATCGGCACTACCGACCACCACGAGTCCGCCGCCCACTCCGGGGCCACCCGACAGGGTCGCCCCCGTCTTGGTGCGCCAGCTGACTTTGCCACTCGCGAGCTCGAGTGCGACGACCTCGCCACCACGACCCGCCGCGAACACCCGATCACCGGACGCTGCAGGCGAAAGTCCACCGCGCATGACTTCATCGCCGCCACCCAGCGACACGCTCCAGACGCGGTCGATGGAGAGCGATTCTTTGAAGTCGACGAGCTCGGCCGGTGGATCGATGTCCTTGTCCTTGTCGCATGCGACGAGCGCTGCAAGCAGCACCGCCGCGGCGAAGAGCCGGGGCAGACGCGTTGATCGGGTGCTGCGTGTCATGAGTGACTCCTTCACCGCTGCGTTCAAGGTTTGGCGGGCGCTTTCACGCCGTCGGATTCGACATCCCAGATCTTGAGCCGCAAGCCCTCGAGATCGACGGTGGTCGGCTGCGCGCCGTCACTCCCCGCAGCCGCTTCGGCCTTGCGCCAGGCGGTCAGCGCGCCTGCGCGATCGCCCTTGGCCAGCAAGGCATCGCCTCGCACCTCGTCGAAGCGCGCCGCGAAACCACCCGGCTTGGCACCGTCGAGGGTTTTGAGTGCCGCATCGGCATTGTTCTGCGCGATCTGCACCCGGGCGAGTCGCACACGCGCCAGCAGTTGAAGCTGCGGGTCGTCGCTTCCCGTCATCACTCGGGTGAGTCGCTCGGCAGCCTTACCGAGCTCGTTCGTGTCGACGTGAATACGAGCACCGAGAAAATCAGCCTGATCGGCATAGGCCGATGAGCCGTACTCCTCGCGAAGCTCGTCGACCGCCTTGATCGCAGCGACCCGGTCACCGCGCTCGAGCGTCTGCAGGATCTCGCTGAAGGCGACGCTCGCCTCGACGTGACGACGCTCGACGTACGCCTCGTACCAACGCCATGCCGCGAGGGCGCCGAGACCGATGATGACGCCGGCGATGAGCCAAGGACCGTTCTCGCGCAACCAACGCTTGACGCGCTCCCACTGCTCTTCTTCATTGTAGTAATCGTCGATCACGATCGTCTCTCCTGCTAAGAATTCTTTGAGCCATGGCCCGCCAGCCATTGGTTGACGGCGGATACTGCAACATCGATTTTCACTTCGGCGGGCTCGCCCATGCCCTCACGCAGCGGCTTCAACTGGACAACGCCCCGCGCGATCTCGTCTTCACCGAGCACGAGCGCGAGCGGCGCTCCGCTGCGATCGGCTCGGCGGAACTGCGCCTTGAAATTGCCGCCGCCGAGATTGAGCTCGACGCGACGACCCGTCGACGCGCGACGCAGTTCGTCCGCTAGGCGCATTGCCACGCCAACCGAAGACTCGCCCTGCACCACGATATACACGTCAGCCGTTTGCGCGGCAGGAGCGGTACCCGCCTGCTCGATGAGCGCCACCACACGCTCGACACCCATGGCAAAGCCGATGGCTGGCGTCGCTTCACCGCCGAGCTGGGTGATGAGTCCGTCGTAGCGCCCGCCGGAGCACACGGCATCTTGGGCGCCGAGCGCATCCGTGATCCACTCGAAGACGGTGCGTGAATAGTAGTCGAGGCCACGAACGAGTCGCGGATTGACCTCGTACGCAATACCGAGCGAGTCGAGCATGCCGCGAAGCGCCTCGAAGTGCTGGCGGCTCTCGGCATCGAGGTGCTCGGGCAACAACGGCGCGCCGGCGATGATCGCCTGCATGTCGGGATTTTTGCTATCGAGAATACGTAGCGGATTTCCCTCGAGCCGACGCTGACTATCGGCGTCGAGCTTCGCATGATGGCCGCGAAAATACGTCGTCAACGTCTCGCGATAGGCCCGTCGAGACTCCGGCGTGCCGAGCGAATTGATTTGCAGCTTCACTCGATCGATGCCGAGTCGGCGCCAGAACGACGCCGACAGTGCGATGAGTTCGGCGTCGATGTCCGGCCCTGCGAAACCGACCGCCTCGACGTCGATCTGATGAAACTGCCGAAAGCGTCCCTTCTGGGGCTTTTCGTGACGGAACATCGGTCCGATGCACCACACCTTATGTCGCGCACCGCGCAACATACCGTTCGAGATCATCGCGCGGACCATGCCCGCGGTCGCTTCGGGACGCAGCGTCAGTCGCTCGCCACCCTTGTCCTCGAAGCTGTACATTTCTTTTTCGACGACGTCGGTGAACTCGCCGATTGCACGCTTGAAGAGATCGGTCTGCTCCACGATCGGCACGCGCATCTCGTCGTACGCATGTGCACTCAGGATCTCGCGCGCCACGGACTCGAGCCACTGCCAGCGAGCGATCTCGCTGGGCAGCACGTCGTTCATGCCTTTGACGGGCTGAATGAGCGGTGTGCTCACGGGCTCTGCTCCGTCATAGGTTCGTTCGGCTTCGCGAGAGGCCGAAGATTGGCGGACGCGTCGACGGTGAAGTAGGCCGTCGAGTTACGGATGAAGGCGGCCGGGATCGCGACCGGACGACCAGCCACCTGTAACGAGGCCATGTCGGCGCGACCGAGCAACACACGCAGCGGGCCCTGCCCCGCGGCTCTCGCCTGACCCCCTCGATTGACGTTGTCGAAGTACAGCTTTCGACCAGCCGAGTCGTAGATCTCGACCCAGCAATCCGCGCGCGCATCGATGGCGATCACGACACGGCCCGCGGCGGCGGAAGACGAGCTTGCGGCGATCGGGGCAGCGATCGGCGTCGACGCGGCTGAGCTCGGCGTATTCGCGAGGATCGGCGGCTCGACAGGGCTTGCGACGACGGGTGTTGCGGCAGGAACGTCAGACGCTGCTGGAACGCTCGCTGCTGCGGAAACGCTGGACACCTCAGGCTCGCTCATCGCCACGGGCTGCTGCGCCGACGCGAGCGGTCGAGTTGGGGGCTCCGACGTCGTCGTCGATTGTTCCGACACCCCGGCACCCTGAAGAATCCACCAGGCTGCCACGGCGATCACGACAGCGGCTGCAACGATGCCGAGTCGACGCGCCCAAGCTTGAGAATTGACGACAGGCATTGGTGCGCGCGGCACCTTGGTGAGATCGGGCACCGCGAGCGTCGCGCCCTGCGCGGCCCAATCGGCCATGAGCTCTGCAGTCGGTGCGCCGACGAGATCGGCATAACGGCGCAGGTGCCCTTGAGCGAAAACGCGCGCACCGATCTCGGCGAATCGATCGGCCTCGAGCGACACGATGATCGACTCGTCGCAATGCAGTCGAGCTGCCGCTGCAGCCGTCGTGAGACCCATGGCCTCGCGACAGCGCGTCAATCTTTGACCGATGGATTCGCTGGTCATGACGCCAGGGCTCCGGCGAGTTTGTCACCGAGACGGATGCGCGTACGGTCGTTGACTCGGCCCGCGAGTTGTCCACAGGCCGCGTCGATGTCGTCGCCACGTGTGCGGCGAATGGTGGCGAGCACACCGCGCTGGATGAGCTCGTCACGGAAGCGCGTGATCACCGGCATGGGCGAACGACGATAGTCGGTGCCGGGGAACGGGTTGAACGGAATGAGGTTGAGCTTGGCGGGCTTACCCTTGAGCAGCCGCGCGAGCGCACGCGCATGCTCGAGTTGATCGTTCACGCCATCGAGCATGACGTATTCGAACGTCACGCTG
>JBIJCL010000148.1:0-5103 GCA_044344725.1 Steroidobacteraceae bacterium
TGCGAATCGGCTACCGTTTCCTCGAGCCGGGCGAAATCTCCATCCACGATGATCGCTGGCTCACCTATCCGTGGGGCGCCAATGGTGGCGAGCCGGGTGCGCGCAGCCGCAAGACGCTCGTACGCGCGGACGGCTCCGAGCAGCTGCTGCCGTCCAAGATCGATCACGTCAAAGTCGAAGCGGGCGACCTTCTGCTCGCCGACACCTGGGGTGGTGGCGGTTGGGGCGATCCGCTCGAGCGCGAAAGCGCGAAGGTCGGCTTCGACGTTGCGGCGGGCCTCGTGACTGTCGAGGGCGCGAAGCGCTACGGCGTAGTGTGCGATGAAGACGGCAAGGTCGACGAGGCAGCGACCGAAACATTGCGTGCGAAGATGCGCGCCAAGCGCGGACCGAAGAAAATCTTTGATCGTGGTTTCGAATCGATCGAAGAGCTCAAGGGACGTTGCAAGGCGGAGACGGGCTTCGACCCGCCGTCGCAACCGCGCTTCACGAAGTGGGCGGCGGTGGCGGCCGAGGCGATGCTGCGCAAGAAGGGCATCAAGGCCGCCTGAGTTCGAGCGCCCAACGGTAACGGGCAAGAGTCCCCGCACCGCGAGGCGCGGGGACTTTTTTTTGGAGTGTCATCATGAGTGATACCTACGTCGACGTCGGCTATGCATCCACGAAGATCGGGATGGGCCAAAAAGCTGCGGTGCTCGTCGTGGATTGGCAGCTCGCCTTCACGGACCCGAGATTCGAGCTCGGCGGTCTCGCCCGGCTGCACTCGGCCCGCGACAACACGGCGGCGTTTCTAAAGGTTGCGAGGGCAACAGGCACGCCGGTCGCCGCCTGCTACACCGCCTATTGCAGCCAGAAAGACATGCCGCTTTGGAAGGTGGCCGCCGTTCGTCGCGAATTTTTTTATGGGCACGAGTGCACGGAGATGGATCCCAAGATCCATGATCCGTCCGACTTCACATACTGCAAGAACGCACCCTCCATGTTTTTCCAAACGCCGCTCATCACGTGGCTCGTGAAGCAGCAGGTCGATACGGTCTTCGTGACCGGATGCACGACGAGTGGTTGTGTGCGGGCGACGATCGTCGATGCGTTTTCTTATGGATTCCGGGTTCAGGTCATCGAAGATTGCTGCGGTGACGCCGAGCAGGGTCCGCACGATGACACGCTGCGCGACGTCGGGAGACGCTACGCCGATGTCATCGATCGGGCGACGGCCGAGGATTGGCTCCGATCCCGCGCCCAGGGAGCGCGCTGAACGAGGCGCTCACCCCGATCGACCGTTTCGACCGTGCCCACCCGTCGCGAGCCATTCGCGAAACATCGCCGCCGCGTACTCACCCGAGCGTCGGGCGAGCGCGAAAACCTCGGACGGTGACAGAGACTCATTCGCGCGATCCGAGATCATTCGGACACAAGCAAAAGGCGACTCGAAGTCGTGACAGACCTGAGCCACCGCCGCACCCTCCATTTCGACGCAGGCGGCACTCGGCACCGCGGCGACCACCCGTTCACGCTGGCCCGGTCGGCCGATGACTTGATCGCCCGTGGCGATGTCGGCGATCCAGGTCCTGGGCGCTTGCGTTCCATGGGCCCGAAGCAAGGCCTCGCGAAGCCCGGCGGTTAATTCGTGATCGGTCGAGAGGCCGGCGCGGTCGAGGAGCGGAATGTGGGTGGGCGGAAAGAAAGGGGAGGCGTCGAGATCGTGCTGGAAGAGTTCCTTGGCAAACACCACGTCGCCGATCGACAGGTCGTCCCGCAACGCCCCAGCGATGCCGGTGAACACCACCTGGGTCGGACGAAGCGCCGTCACCAAATGGGCCGCTGTGGAGGCCGCTGCGACTTTTCCCCAGCGTGAGAACGCCAGAGTCACCGGGTGACCGGAGATCGTCCCTTGGGTGATCTCTCGGCCAGCCGAGCGATGGATGGTGGGGTGGTCGACGGAGGCTGAGATTGCCGCGAGTTCCTCGGGCATCGCCGATAAGATCAGGATCATTCTTTAACTTTACATAATATACATTATGCGCACTAAAGGATGATCCCGGATGGCGTCACCTCGGCGCTAAGGCACCGTATCACGCTCCATGGGATACGCCACCAGTGCGTTGGAACGCTCCCTGCCATAAGCGACCATGTCCAGCGTCCCGGCGACGAACGCGTCGGCTTGATCGAGCGTTTCGACGGCGTTCGTCTCATCTGAGCGCACCGCTCGAACCGATTCCTGCGAGCGCGGCATAACGGCCGCGAGCTTCGGCGACACCCACACAGACGGGTCCAGCGAGTCGATCGCAGCGTCTCGGGTACCTGGCGAACCAACCGGGTGTCTCGCCTCAAGCGCCCGCGCCAGCGCGATCGCCGGCGTCATGGAGAGTTTTGCGTCCATGCGATCCATCGTATGGGTCGCAACGCTCCTGACAACTTCGGATTTCGGTATTCGTGACGGCCGTCTCAGGATCGCGGGCTCGATCCGCCTTCGCGTACACTGACTCCCTGGGCGCGGACGCCCGGAGTCTCCATTGCGATTGCTCGTCTACAACATTCGTTACGCCACCGGGACCGGTCCGGCGTTCCACTTGCCGTTGCCCGGCGCAGGCTACCTGCGCAGCAGTCGGCGCGTGCTCGACGACATCACGCAATTCATTCGTAGCGAGGATCCGGATCTCGTCGGTTTGATCGAGGTGGATACCGGATCGGTGCGTAGCGCGCTCGTGAATCAGGCCGAGTACATCGCCCAGCACCTCGGGCACTACACCGTATACGAGTGCAAGTACGGCGCGGCCTCGATCAACAACCAATTGCCGATCGTGCGCAAGCAAGGCAACGCCATCTTGGCGGCACCCCGAGTTACGGGTGAGCGATTCCATTATTTTCCGACTGGGATCAAGCGGCTGATCATCGAGATGGAGCTCGATGACGTCTGCGTGTTCCTCGTCCATTTGTCGCTCAAATATCGTCACCGACAAGAACAGCTTCGGCACCTCCATGATCTCGTGCTCGCCGCACATAAACCTGTGGTCGTGGCCGGCGACTTCAACACGTTTTCCGGAACGAACGAACTCTATCTCTTCATGCGCGCCACCGGCCTTCGCAGCGCCAACCTCAACGGCCTTGCGTCGTTCCCGGCGCGAGTGCCCCGCTTCGAGCTCGATTTCGTTTTGGTGAGTCGAGAGATCGAGCTCATCGATTTTCGAGTGCCGAATGTGCAGCATTCGGATCATCGCCCTGTGATTTGCGATTTCAAAGTATTGACCCCGACGGAGATTGCGCAACGTGACGAACAGACACGAAGTCCGCTGCTGGCGTGAAGAAACCGATGCCGAGGGCGTTGTTTGGCTGACGCTCGACAAACCAGGCGCATCGGTCAACACCTTATCGTCGCCGGTACTGGAGGAGCTCGGAACCCTGGTTGCCGACCTCGCAAAACGATCACCGCGCGGAGTGGTACTGCGCTCGGGCAAAACGTCCGGGTTCGTCCTAGGGGCTGACGTCAAGGAATTTACGACGTTGAAAAGCATCGAGGAGGCTCGCGCTCTGGTCGAACGCGGTCACCGCGTACTGGCAGATCTCGAATCCTTGCCCTGCCCCACGGTCGCCCTCATCGAAGGCTTTGCGCTAGGCGGGGGGCTCGAACTCGCGTTGACGTGTCGCTACCGGGTTGCGGTCAACGACGATCGTCTCACGCTCGGGTTGCCTGAAGTCATGTTGGGTATCCACCCAGGGTTCGGCGGCACGGTCCGAGCGGTGCGCACCATCGGATCGCTGGCGGCACTCGATCTCATGTTGACAGGCCGAAACGTCAAAGGAAATAAAACTTTGACCCTGGGGCTCGTCGACCGCCTCGTCGATTCGCACGACGCGGCTCTCGCAGCCTGTCGCGAGCTCGTTCAAAAAAATCCAGGGGCTCACAGACCCTCTTTGATGCAGCGTATGGCCGGGCTCGGCATCGTGAGGCCGCTGCTGCGCTCGAAGCTCGAGGGGCAGGTGGCGAAAAAAGTGCGTAAGGCCCACTACCCTGCCCCATACGCCATCATCGATCTCTGGGTTCGTCACGGTGGCAAAGGCTCGAACGCCTATGCGGCCGAGGCGGACTCCATCGCCGCGCTTGCAGCGACGCCGACGGCACGAAATCTCATTCGTGTGTTCATGCTGCAAGATGCGCTCAAGTCGCAAGGTAAGAGCGCAAGCGTCACCCCAAAGAAAGTACACGTCGTCGGCGCGGGTGTGATGGGTGCCGATATCGCGGCCTGGTGCGCCTTCCGGGGTCTTGAGGTCACCCTGCAAGATCGCGAGCAGCGATTCATCGATTCGGGTCTTGCACGCGCCAACGAGTTCTTTGAAAAACGAGTGAAGGATGCCTCGAAAAGAGCGGCGGTAGTCGCGCGGCTTCAGGGTGACCTCGAAGGTAGAGGCGTCGCCGAGGCGGATGTCGTGCTCGAGGCCATCATCGAGGACGCCGGCGCCAAACGCGCGCTTTATGCGTCGATCGAACCGCGCATGAAACCGGGCGCGATCCTCGCGACCAACACTTCGTCGATTCCCCTCGATCAGTTGGCGTCGAGTCTGGCCGATCCGGCTCGACTGGTCGGTCTGCATTTCTTCAACCCCGTGGCCTTGATGCCACTGGTCGAAGTCATCCATACCGCGGCGACGAGTTCGGAGTCGATCGCTCTGGCGACCGCGGTCGCGCGCAAGATCGACAAGCTCCCGCTGACCTGCCGCAGCGCCCCGGGTTTTCTCGTCAACCGCGTCCTGGTGCCCTACATGCAGGAAGCCATGTACGCCGCACAGGATGGCTTCAGTTTCGACGAGATCGATCGAACGGCAACGGACTACGGCATGCCGGTCGGCCCGGTAGAGCTCTCCGACATGGTGGGTCTCGATGTCTGTCGGCACGTGGGCGGTATCGTAGGCCAGGCGCTCGGTCGACCCGTGGGCGATACGTCCGCACTCGATGCGCGTATCGCGGCGAAGAAGCTCGGTCGAAAAACCGGCGAGGGTTTCTACCGATGGGAAAAAGGACGCGTGGTACGTGACGCAAGCTCCGCTGCGCCCGTTCCGGGTGTCCCGAGGCGACCCGATGAGGTGACCCGGGCAGATCTGCAAGAT
>JBIJCL010000149.1:0-5075 GCA_044344725.1 Steroidobacteraceae bacterium
AAGAATATCGACGTACCGACGATATTCTTTTTCATCGGAAAAAAGTTTTGGAATTCCCGTTCGCGGCCATTCGTCGTAGGCTACCTGTCGATAACTGGAGAGCCCCGTGTCTTGACCTGACCAAAACGGTGACGAGCAACTCAGGGCCAGTAACAGTGGCAAACTTTCCATCAGCTGGTTCATCAGCCATACACGATCGATTTCGAGGGGCACCTCGACGTTTACATGTAGACCACACAGCAGGTTGCGACGAGCGATGATTCGGAAGTCGCGATGAATGGCGTCATACCGTAAGCCGCTCGACACCCGTTGTCGACGCCATTGCGCGAGCGGATGGGTACCTGCAGTGAATATCCTGAGGCCGTGCTCTGCAGCGATTTTCAGGAGCGTACGGCGGCCGAGATACATGAATTCAGATGCCGCTTGTGGGCAGTCTGCGATTGGCGTCTTCAGCTCTATCTGACATGCAAGCAGCTCATGAGAAATTCGATCTCCGAGAACCTCTTGACAGTGATCGATGAACGATTTCGAGGAATTTTTGAGTAATCCCGGACTTGCCGCATCGCAGAGAAAGAATTCTTCTTCGATCCCGAACCTAGGGCCCAATATCGTCATCTCGCTCCCCCAGTATTCGCATAATTGAACCGGCGCGACGTGCGGCCTATCCTTCGACGATGATTCCCAACGGGCTCTCAACAAGCGATTCGGGTAAGCCCTTAGGGGTGTACCCTTGGGTGCCGGCGTTGTATGTCCTCACGCATATCGCGCTGGATGCTGCGAGTTTCGTTCAGCCGGTGCTGAAGCTCGGGATCACTCCGATGTCGCCCCAAACGGGGTTGGCTGTCGCATTTCTGATGTCGAGGAGAAAAGGGTTCTGGTGGGTCGTCATCGCCTTGCTCTTATCGGAGGTCTTCGTTCGCGGGGTCCCGCGCGAGTTATGGTCGCTCCCTTTGCAGGCGTTGGGGCTTGCGGGAATCTATCAATTTGCCGCGGTGGCGAGTCGCAGGTTTGCCGACATCACTACCCAGGGCCTCTTGAGGCAGACGTTGACCTTCGTCGCGATCGCTGCTGCCACAGCGATCACCGCAGCGCTGTACAGCGTTGGGGTCTATGTACTGACGGGTCTTCTGCCAACGAGCAGTTTCTGGTCTTCGGTGGCTCGCTTCTGGGTTGGAGATCTAAACGGTATCCTGCTTTTGACTCCTCTTCTCATGAAACTTGGCGAGTTTCCGGAGTTCATCAGGGGGCTGCTCAACAATAAATGGCAGGCCACCGGTATCGTGTTTGCCGTGATCGCGGCGTTTTCATTGATCTTTGCGCTCGGGGACCCAGAAGATCTCCGTTTCTTCTACTTTCTTTTTGTTCCTGCGATTGCTGCGGCGCTGATATGGGGCGTGCCCGGGTTCCTGATGACGGCAGTCACTCTGCAAATCGGGTTGGTGATCGGTGTGCAGCGACTGCCGGAGGTTGCGCCTCTCGTCGATCTGCAATACTTGATGTCCACGCTCTTGATCACGGGGCTCGCTCTTGGTGCTGTGGTGAAAGAGCGTGAGATTTCCTCGCGCCTCGCGTTACAGCGTGAGCAGCAATTGAGAGATACCGAATCCAGTCTCGCGCGAGCAACTCGAACAGCAATCACCGGCGAACTCGCCGCAACACTTGCGCATGAACTCAATCAGCCGATGACCGCGTTGATGGGCTACCTTCGGGCTGCCGAAATCATGGTTCGCTCTGGGTCGACGGCCGATCCGCGTGTAGGCACGACCTTGCAAAAAGCCGCAGACGAAGCTCTGCGTACAGCCGATATTCTTCGGCGGATAAGAAACTTCTATGCTGGAAAAGATCCGCAGATCGAGCGCTTGGCGATCGGCGCCGTCGTGCGGAACCTCGTCGAGACGGTCAGGAATTCAGCTGGATCCACGCAATTGATTCTTCGCCCGGGAGACGCCGACGACCTCTTCGTCGCCGCGGACCGAGTGTTCGTCGAGGTAATTCTCGCCAACCTTCTCGCCAACGCCTTCGATTCAGTCCGTGATCTCGACCTTGGAAAAGTGGAATTGTCTGTCGTCTCCGAAAAGGCTTTCATCATCCTCAGGGTTGACGATAACGGCGGTGGTGTGTCGGACTCGATAGTCCCCCATCTCTTCAAGCCGTTCATAACATCGAAGCAAGACGGAATGGGTGTCGGGCTTGCCGTCAGTCGATCATTGGCGGAAGCATGCGGCGGCGAACTCCGGCAGGGCACGAGTGTCCTCGGTGGGGCCTGCTTCGAGCTCCATCTCAAGCGTTCATAACTTAAGGTCTCACCGATGCAGGAATCGCCCACCGTTTATCTCGTCGACGATGATTCGAGCGTTCGCGACGCGCTTATGTTGCTCCTTAGTTTGCGAGAGATCGCCGCAAAACCCTTCGAGAGCGCCGAAAGTCTGCTTGCAGAACTGACAGCGGAGCATCGAGGTTGCGTGCTCAGCGACCTCAAGATGCCGGGGAAGTCGGGGCTCGACCTCCTTGCAGAGTTGAGTGCTCGAAATATTCGATTACCGATCGTCATCTTGACTGCACATGGCGATGTGTCGACGACGCGTGCTGCGCTTCGCGGCGGCGCCTTCGACTTTCTCGAAAAGCCGGTGGACGAGGACATTCTGGTCGATGTCCTGACCCATGCGCTCGCGGAGGATGCCAGATCGTTTTCGCGACAACGCGAAACCGATGCCCACAAGGCGCGGGTCAGTAGTCTGACGCCGCGTGAGCGTGAGGTGTTCCGTTTACTTGGGCGCGGTTATCAAAATCGTGAGATCGCGGTCGAGCTCGGGATCAGTCCGAGAACCGTCGAGGTTTACAAAGCCCGTATGATGGAAAAACTCGACTGCGAAACCATCGCCGACGTCGTGCGCCTTGCGCTAATCGTCGATCCTAAAGATTCTCAGCCAGGCTAATCGGGGGATACCGGCGAGACGAAGCCCTCTGGCTTGAAAGCGAGGAGGCTGCAGGTCAATGCATGCAGGATTCCCTCTGCGGTGTTTCCCATGATGAATCCTTTGATGCCTGTTCTTGCGACCGTCCCCATGACGAGCATGTCGATTTTGTTATCCGTGACGAATTGAGGAATGATCGTTGAGGCTTTGCCGCGTTTACGGTGCAATTTGAGTCCTTCATGAATTCCTGCCTCGGCGATGACGCTCTCGATCGCCATGCGATGAGTTCGATCCGCTTCTTCGACCGCTTGCGCGATTTCGTCCTCGGGTATGGATAACCAAACGCTGCGCCTCAAGTCGTTCTCGTATTCGAAGTCCCAGCATGAGACAACATCCAACCCGTTGTCGTCTTGCGCAGCGAGTTCGTGAGCAACTCTGAGCATCCGAAGGTTCAGGGCCCTGGCTGGTGCTGACGTTACGAGAGGGTCGATCGCCACCGCAATGCGGCGGGGTCGATTGACGGACTCTTGACCGCGGCATAGCCAAACTGGCACGGGAGATTTTCGCAATAGTGTGAGATCGAAGCTCGAAAAACCGGGCTCTCCATGAGCCTCGTCAGCTGCCTTGGCGAGGAGGTCAGCCGATTCGCGGATGGCCAGAGCGATCGCCCTCACTGCCGGGGTGGCTTCGAACTCGACGTCTACCGTGAGCTCGATGGATTTTGCCGGTCGACCGGTTTTTCCAAGGGATACGCGCCATTGGTCATCGAACTGGTTTCGAAGAGATTTCGCAAGCGTCTCTCGATAGGCGAGGAGCGAATCCGGTACGGGCGGAGCGACCAGGAGTGCGTGAAATCGGCCGCCTTCCGGATCAATGAATTTGATAGTTTGCGTCAGCGCCGCCGTATCGTCGGCAAGCCCGCGACTCACGAACAAAATATTATTGCCTCGCATCAGAGGACTGTGTCAGTGGGCGATTACCGCGCCAATACGGATAGACCGCAGTGAGGGCTGTACCGCACCAAGTGCGCGATCTAGTACAAGGAACTACGACTGAGGGCCGGGAGCAGGAGTCTCGGCTCGAGGCTCGGGTCTCTTCCATAACCAGAGCGCAATGGCGGCGAGTAGCGCGCCAACGCTTGCAGTCCATGGATTGAGCCCTCGCCAAATAAGCAAAATCACCCAGCTGATCATCATCCCCACGGCGGCAAGACGCTTACCGCGACGACTGACGCGTTTGCCGTCGTCCCAGTCGCGCAGGGCTCGTCCGAATTTCGGATGCGCGAGTAACTTGGCACGCCAGGCAGGAGAGCCCTTGCCCAAAGCCCAGGCCCCGACGAGCAGAAATACAGTGGTCGGCATCAGCGGAATGAACGCGTTGATGATGCCGATACCGACGCTGGTGAAGCCCAGAATTCTCCAGATTACGAGAGGCATGATGGGCTGACCGCGCGCGCGACTAGCGCCGGCGCTCGATCCACTCGAACAGGAACATCCCGGCGAGCATCGCCCCGACGAAAACCAGCGCTTTGGGTACGCCGGCTGCCATCGAAACCAATGCGGGGCCCGGGCAGAATCCTGCCAGCCCCCAACCCGCACCGAAGAGCAGCGCGCCGCCCACGAGTCGAGGGTCGATCGACGTGGACGAGGGCCACTGGATCACGTCTCCGAAAAAATCTTTGGTGCGTCGCTTGGCGAATGCGAAGGCAAAAACACCGACGAAAATTGCACCGCCCATGACGAAGGCGAGAGACGGATCCCACTCGCCCGTGAGATCGAGGAATCCGATCACCTTGCCCGGGTCGGTCATGCCGGAGACGATGAGACCCAAGCCGAACAACAAGCCGACGCCGAACTCGGTGATGCGGCGGATCATGACACGATCCCGAGTTGGCGCAGCACAAATACCGTAACGAAGCCGGCGCCCATGAATGTCAGCGTGGCGATGAGTGATCTCGGCGACAAGCGCGAAAGACCGCAGACACCATGGCCGCTCGTGCAACCAGAGCCGATTCGAGTTCCGAGGCCGACCAAAAGTCCTGCGAGGATCACCGTGCCCCAGTTCGCTTCGATACGGGCCGGCGGAAGGTCGGCGAAAACTCCGTATAGCAAGGGTGAGAAGATCAATCCCACCACGAAGGCTATTCGCCAAGACGCATCA
>JBIJCL010000150.1:0-5068 GCA_044344725.1 Steroidobacteraceae bacterium
GCCCACCCTTTACGTGATCGATCCAAGCGGAGTTCTCGCGCCGTATGACGAAGCAATTCGAAGGCCGACAGGAACCGACCGAGCGTATCGAGATGATCACCCTCGAGATCGGAGTAAGGCAGGACGCCATCGAGTAGTTTTGAGCCCCCGCCATCGAGGGCGTAACCGTCGAGAAGAGTCGCCTCCAGTCGCGCCCAAGTGAAGTCGTCGGTATCACCGAACCCGCATCGCGCCCGATGTTCGGCATCGATTCCCCACACCGTGCCGCATTCTTTGACCCATTCCCGGATCCGTTCGAGATCGCGCCCATCGAGCTTGAAGCAGCGGCGGAAAACATCGGTCTCCAGAAGACCGAGAACTTTGGTCGATTCGAAGCGCGACAATCCAACTTCGAGAAGTTTGATGAAGGCGTCGGCGGTGCCGAAGCCTGAGCGCGCGGACTGATCTGCCAGCGAGTAGGGGATTTGTGAGAGTTCGCTCTCTGGTGCGCCGAATACGGCCGAGATGTAGGGTGCGTAAGCGTCGATGTTCGGTGCCATGACGATGACGTCGCGGGTTTTGAGCGTCGAGTCGTCCTGGAAGAGTCCAAGAAGGTAGTCGTGCAACACCTCCACTTCGCGCATGGGTCCATGGCAGGAGTGCACCTGGATGGATGAGTCGGCCTCAGGAATCGAGTCTTTTGACTGCTCGGAGCTCCGGTCTCTCAGCGTCCGTAGATCATCTTGGAGTTTCCCCAACAAGCTCGGCCGGATCGGATGATCAAAGCGTTCGCTCGCTTGCTGCGCCTCGCGACCGACCAATTGATCGAGCAGATCGCGACCGAGTTTTCCGAGCGAGTTTCCGAGAGGATTGCCGCGTACCTCATCGGCTTCGGCTCCGGCTCTCAGTTGCTGCTTCTTGGTGAGAAGGTCGCTCCAGTATTCATCGGTTGGAGTTAGAAGATAGAGATCGATCTTGAGATGGCCCGAGGCCTTGCGCAGCACATCGAGGAAGGCGGGCGGAATGGTGTTCAGACTGAAGATCGCAAGCGACTCGGGCAGACGAGACCGGTCTATCGATGAATCGTCTTGGTCGATCAATGCGTGATAGAGATCGACGAAGGAGTCTTGTCCGGCGAGATCGCGACGCAACGCACGCCATAAGGCGCCTTGCCAGCCGCCCTCTGCATCGGCGGAATCCCAGCGCCTGAGCATTTGAGGTCGGTACACCTGATATTGATCAAACAAATCGGCGATTCGTCGTGCGAGTTCGAAACGTCTTAACGCGGTACCCTCGCGCAGGTAGTGGCGAACGAGATCGAAGTCCTTGAGGGTGACGAACTCGGGCAGCCTGTCGAAAAACCACCAAGCCATGGCCTCGCGGCCGAAAAGAGGGGAGTGTCGACGCTGGCCCCCGAGCATCGCAGTGGTGAGCTCGTCGACCACGCGACGCAAAAAGGGATATCGCACGCCCATCGCAAGACCCTGTCGATCGGCCAACTGCATCGACAGCCATCGACTGGTCTCCGGACTCGGCACAACCACCGTGCGAATGGCCATCGGATCGCCCGTCGTCTCGGCCAAAGCGCTCGCAAGCTGATCCGCCAGAACTTCGAGGCGGTTCGAAAGATGCAGAAAGAAACGAGGGTTGCTGGGCGGGGTCATGCCGTGGGGCATGATATCCCGCGTGGGAGCAAGACGGAGCGATGCGTTACGGGAAATCCGTGCGTGTCGTCGATCCCGTCAGGATGCGTGCGTTCTTGCGGAGGAACCGCATGGCTGGGAGCGTGCCTGGCGGCACGGTGGCCGCGGGATCGAACTCGCTGCGCGAGGGGTCGGCGTCGACGTCGAACTGGCAGGTGGCTGCGACGGTGTAGTCGCCCGCTTCCAAGAAATGCACCGTGTAGCTGACGACGGTGGCACCTGGCGGGGATGCCGTCAGGGGCTGGTAGATGACGGGATCGATGCCATCAGCCGGTTCACCGTCCATATCGTCCGGCGTGACGTCGCTACCTCGATAAATGTAGAGACCCGCACGGCATTGCGATGTCGCCAGTTGCTGTGTTGCGGCGAGGCCGGCGATATCCACGGTGCCGGTCAAGTTGCCGATTTCAAGTTGATCGACGAGACGCAGCGAGGGACGAAGGATCCAATTTTGACCCTGTCCGGGCGGCGCGACGATCGATTTACGCAGGTCGAAGTCGATGATCAGACGCGTCGTTGCGCCCTGCGCGACGACGAACGGACGGTTGAGTTTCAGGCCGGACTCCAATCCGCTCGGAATATAAAGAGGAAACTGACGACCATCGCGCAGCCGTATCCGTGACCCATCCTGAATATTTTGCTCGGCGCGTATCTTGAGGCGGATCCATTCGTAGTTTCCGGGCAGCACTTGCGTTCCTTCGACCAGATTCGTGGTCCGACCTTCCCGGAACGACAATAGATCGATGGAGCGAGGGGTATCGAAATCGATGTTGATGGTGCTTGCAGGACCGCGCTGCAACTCGATGCCGGTGAAGACGACGATCACTTCTGCAGCGTCGTCGACTGGGGCATCGGTCAGGGCAACCGTCAAAAATCCGCTATCCGGAGCGATGGGGGTCGAAGAATCGTCATCACTGCCGCTGCTACAGGCGGCCACCACAAGAAGGGTGAGGGTTGCGAGCGATACGTTCCGAAAACGAAGAAGCCTATTCATGGGTGGATCGTAAAAGCGGCTCGCCGATTCCGCGGTGTGTTGTGACACAATCCCGCGCCATGTACCCGAATTTGCTCGCGCCGCTGAATCTCGGTTTCACCACCTTACCCAACCGTGTGCTCATGGGATCCATGCACACGGGCCTCGAAGATCGCGCCGAGTATTTCCCTCGCCTCGCCGAATATTTTGCCGCCCGTGCTCGCGGCGGGGTGGGGCTCATGGTGACTGGAGGGTTTGCGCCGAACATCGAGGGGTGGCTGGCGCCATTCGCTTCTCGTCTGACGACGCGTCGTGCCGCAGACCGACACCGTCTCATCACTCAAGCGGTGCATGCCGAAGGCGGACGTATCGCATTGCAGATACTGCACGCGGGTCGGTACGGTTATCACCCGCTGACGGTCGCGCCGTCTCGGATCAAGTCGCCAATCACGCCTTTTACCCCTCGCGCACTGAGCTCGGCGGGTGTTGAGCGTCAGATTCGTGCTTTCGTGCGTTGCGCGGTGCTCGCGCGAGAGGCGGGTTATGACGGCGTCGAAGTCATGGGCTCGGAAGGTTATTTCATCAACCAGTTTCTCGTGCGCGCGACCAATCGGCGGGACGACAAATGGGGTGGCGATTACGAAAACCGCATGCAGCTACCCGTCGAGATCGTGCGACGGATCCGAGAAGCGGTCGGGCCCGATTTCATCCTTATCTATCGTTTGTCACTCATCGATCTGATCCCGGATGGGCAAAGCTGGGACGAGGTGGTGATGCTCGCCAAAGCGATCGAGCGGGCGGGCGCTAGTCTCATCAACTCCGGCATCGGCTGGCACGAAGCGCGAATTCCGACCATCGCCACGTCGGTGCCGCGCGGTGCATTCACCTGGCTCGCCAAAAAGCTGAAGGCCGAGATTTCGATTCCTGTGTGCACCAGCAATCGCATCAACGATCCGCAAACCGCCGAGCAGATTCTTGCGCAGGGTGATGCAGATCTCGTGTCTATGGCGAGGCCGTTGCTCGCAGATCCCGACTTCGTCCGCAAGGTGACAGAGGGTCGCGCCGCGAGCATCAACACGTGTATCGCCTGCAACCAAGCTTGTCTCGACCATACGTTTTCAAAACAGATCGCCAGCTGCCTCGTCAATCCGCGCGCCGCCTATGAAACGGAAATCGTCATTCGTCCGGCGAGAGCGGCCAGACGTATCGCGGTGATTGGTGCGGGGCCAGCGGGACTCTCGGCGTCCACGACGCTCGCCGAGCGAGGACATCACGTCACGCTTTTCGAGGCCGACTCCCAAATCGGAGGTCAATTCAACCTCGCCAAGCGGGTGCCGGGCAAAGAAGAGTTCGAGCAGACCTTGCGCTATTTCGGCGAGCGATTGCGCGAGACGGGTGTCGAGCTCAGATTGGGTCGCGCGGTGACAGCGTCAGAAATCATTGACGGCAAGTTCGACGAGGTGGTCATCGCGACGGGTGTCGTACCGCGCGATCCTGGAATATCCGGACAGACGCATTCCTCTGTCATGAGCTATCTCGATGTCCTGACGGGTCGTCGTGAGGTGGGTCGTCGAGTGGCGATCCTCGGAGCGGGCGGAATAGGGTTCGACGTTGCCACCTTCCTGACCCATGACGGACCCTCTCCGGCGCTTGATCGTGATCTTTGGATGAAAGAGTGGGGTGTGACGGACCCGGCCATCGCCCGGGGCGGACTCGCGGCGCCTGCTCCGGCGCGGCCGTCACGCGAGGTCTTTTTGCTGCAGCGTAAGACGAGCAAGCCTGGAGCAGGCCTCGGCAAGACGACCGGTTGGATCCACCGCTCTGCGCTCAAAATGAAGCGGGTTCAGATGATCGCGGGCGTCCAATATCTCGGTGTGGATGATCGCGGCTTGCACATCCTCGAAGCCGGCCAACCCCGCACTCTCGAGGTCGACAGCATCATCCTTTGCACAGGCCAAGAGCCCCGTCGGGAGCTCGAGGCGCCTTTGCGCGCTGCCGGAATTCCGGTGCACTTGATCGGTGGTGCAGACGTCGCTGCGGAGCTCGATGCCAAGCGGGCCATCCGGCAAGCGACTCTCGTGGCTGCGTCCTTATAAAGGCCGGTCTTTCGAGTATCATTCCGCACCCGGGCGCACTCGCCCTGCTGACATTAATGATGAGGTGGCCATGTCCCTGACCATAGGCGTTCCACGGGAGACCTTTGCGGGCGAAAAGCGAGTCGCTGCCGCGCCCGAGGTGGTCGAGAAGCTCATCAAGCTCGGATTTTCGGTTCGCATCGAGTCGGGCGCGGGTGATGCCGCGAATTTCAGCGACTCGGCTTTCATCGCGGCCGGTGCAACGATCGTACCGAATGCCTCAGAGCTCTTTGCGAGTTCGGAGATCGTCTTCAAGGTTCGCGCGCCCTCATCCGCCG
>JBIJCL010000210.1:0-4114 GCA_044344725.1 Steroidobacteraceae bacterium
ATCGATGACGTAGGCCATGAGCATGACCATGCGACGGTCGACCCGGTCGGCCAGCTGGCCCGATGGCAACACGAGAACGAAGAACGGTAGAAACTGCGCTAGGCCCACGAAGCCTAGGTCGAGTGGATCGCGCGTCGTCGCATAGACTTGCCAGCCGACGGCGACGCCGAGCATTTGCCAGACAAGCGTTGCCACGAATCGCCCGAGAGCGAATCGGCGAAAATCCGGGTACGCGAGTGCCGCCCGCATTCCCACCCGTCCCGCTTCCGACGTCCTGTCGGTGGACCCTTCCGCAGGATCGGTCGATTGGTTCATGGGGTGATGTTAAGTTTCAGCAGCGAATCAGCCTGCGGAGTCTCTCATGTCCGGCTCGGCCATCACCCGTCATTTTGCGACCATCACCGCAGGGCGATGGGGTGCACGACAGGTGCACTATCGTCGTGTCGGCTCCGGCCCGCTCGTCATCCTTTTTCATCAGTCTCCGCTGTCCTCGCGCGACATGTTGGCGACGATGGAACGGTGGAAAACACACTTCACGTGTATCGCTCCTGACTCACCCGGTTTCGGCCTGTCCGATCCGCTCGGCGTCAAAGCAGCCACGATGAGCGACTTTGCCGATGCGGCCATCGAATTCATGGATGCATTGGGGATCGAGCGTGCGGCGGTCTATGGATTTCACACAGGCGCGATGATTTCGGGCGCGATCGCCGCTGCCCATCCGAAACGCATCGTGTGCGCAGTCGCCAATGGCTACGTGATGATGTCCGCGAGCGAAAAAAAAGACATCGTTCGTCATTACCTGCCGCCGTTCAAACCCTCATGGGACGGCGCTCATCTCGCTTGGCTATGGGCCCGGATGCGCGAGCAGACGATTTTCTTTCCGTGGTATGCCAAGGCGCTTGCGAACCGCTTGTACAACAACGTTCCGCCACCCGAGGTACTGCATTCCGCCCTGCTCGACTTCATGCGCTCAGGTGATCACTACCGAGTAGGCTATCGCGCCGCATTTTTGATGGAGTCGGATCGGGTCCTGCGAAACATGCGTGTTCCCATGCTTGTGACGGCGTATGCCTCCGACGTTCTCGCCACGCACTTACCTCGCATCACGAACGCGAGTCGTCGCGTCACCGTACAGCGTGGCGGGTCGCTCGATGAGACTCATGATCTCTGTCGCCTGTACATCTCCGCACACAGACCGCCAAAGGCACCGGCTGTCCGTCCGGCCGCTGCGCTTCGCGGCGAGCTGGTCCAAGACTATGTCTACTTGAAACATGGTCAACTGCGCCTCCTCAAAAATCTTGACGGAAAAGGTCGGCCGGTCATCGTGCTGCATGATGCGCTGGGCTCGATCAACTCGATGGAAGACCTCATGCGTGGATTCATCGGACTCCGGCCCGTGATCGCGATTGAGCTTCCGAGCCACGGAGAGTCTGACGATCTACTGAAGTCTCGCCCATCATCGATAAGTGACTACTCGAAGATCGTCCGCCAGGCTCTGGCATGTTTGAAGCTTGATCGAGTGGACGTGGTGGGCCTCGGATTCGGAGGGCTGGTGGGTTTGGATCTCGCATTGCGACATCGGAAACTAATCCATGCGCTGGCCATGGTGGGCGTCGCCGATCTCGAGGGTCGCGATGCCAAAGATTTCATCTCGAACGGAGTGCCAGACATCGAACCGGACTGGTTCGGCGGCCATCTTTTGCAAGCTTGGCACGTCGTGAGAGATCAAGGGTTATTTTGGCCTTGGTACAAACGTCTGGGCAGTTGCGCCATTCGGCAGGAGCCGCAAATCGACCCCGATCGAGTCCAACAGCGCCTCCTCGACCTTCTGCGTTCGAACGGCGGTTGGCAGCGCGCTTTTCGAGCGCAGTTTTCTTATCCGTGGCGTACAAAGCTCCAACTCGCCACACGGAACTCGACGTTGCGGGTCGTGATCGCCGCCTCGGCACTCGATCCGCTACAGAACTCCACCTGGCGCGTTGCCGAAGTCGTCCCCAGAGCGCTCAGACTTCCCTTGCCTAAGCTTGAGCGCCTGTGGGCTGCGTCAATTATCAAAGTATTTGAGTGAGGATCGATCGCTTGAAAAGACTCTGTGTTTTTTGTGGTGCGAACGCCGGGAATGGACCTCGTTATCGCGAGGCTTCCGAGGCTTTGGGTCAGGCGTTGGTTCGTGCGGGAATCGGCCTCGTCTATGGCGGTGCGGGCATCGGACTCATGGGTACGATCGCCGATGCCGTCCATAATGCAGGCGGAGAAGTCATCGGCGTCATCCCCAGAAATCTCGTCGAACGCGAGGTGGCCCATCACCGAATCAACGACCTTCGCGTGGTCGAGTCCATGCACGATCGAAAAGCGCTGATGGCAGAGTTGTCGGACGGGTTCATAGCGTTGCCGGGCGGAGTCGGCACGCTCGAAGAGCTTTTCGAGGTGTGGACGTGGGGCCACCTCGGCCTGCACGGCAAGCCTTGCGCCCTACTCGATGTCGATGGCTTCTACGCTCGTCTGTCGCAGTTTCTCGATCATGTCGATCGCGAAGGTTTTTTGCGGCAGGGCGTTCGCGACATGCTGCTGATCGACGACAACCCCGATAGGCTGATTTCACGCATGGGTCTTTACCGAGCGCCGGCGACCCCTCTCGTGCTCACTCGAGCGACAACCTGAATCCATCGACCATCTGGGCTGCAATCAAGGCAGCGTCGTGTCCTCGATGATCGACTGCGAGCGCTTTTCCGCAAGCCACTCACGCCAGATCGCCATCAGGACGGCGAGGATGACGGGGCCGATGAAGAGACCGACGAGGCCAAACGCCGTCAGACCACCCAGCACGCCAAACAACACGAGCAAAAAGGGAATACGCGTTGCACCGCTGATCACGAGCGGACGGACGATATTGTCGATCCAACTCACGGCGGTCAGTCCCCAAATTCCAAGGCCGATCGCCGCAGTCGTCTCGCCGGTCAGATAGAGCCAGACGCTTGCCGAGCCCCAGATGAAGGGCACGACGAACGGTACGAGCCCGACAAGGAAAGTCAGCATGCCCAGCAACAGTGGCACTGGAAGTCCGGCGAACCAGTAACCTATGCCGGCCAGCGTGCCTTGCGCCAAGGCGGCGAGCACGATTCCGTACACCACGGCTTTCACAGTGTTACCGATCGCCTCGAGGTAGTGCTGGACGCGTACCTTTCCGAAGAACTGCTCGAGCATCCGGCCTACTTGAGAGGCGAAATGCTCACCGTCGCGATACATGAAGAACAGCGACACCATGGCGATGACCAGCTTGACGAGATTTCGTCCGACACCGCCGAGCATGGCGCTGATCTCGCCTGAGGATTGGGCAAAGAATTGGCGAATGGCGACATCGATCGCGCCGGGATCACGCGCCACTTGGGCGAGAATCTCCTGAAGACGCGGGCCAAGCAGCGGAATATCTGCGATGAACGCCGGCACTTTCAGCGTTGCGAGCAGCGGGACGATCTCTCGATAGAAAGGCAAGGCCTCGGCCTTGATCAGCAGGGCGAACCAGAAGATCGGCAGGATGATGGCGGAGCTCAACAAGATCGTCATGATGAGCGCTGCGAGCGTCCGTCGGCCGCTGCAAAAACCCACGAGACGCTCGTGCATGGGCCAAGTGACATACGCCAGGATTGCCGCCCAGATTACCGGCACGATGAAGGGCTGGAGGACCTGGAACGCCAGAAGTACCAGGACGGCAATGAAGCCCACGACCGTCAAGGGTCTCAGCCATTTCCCTTCTGCGAAATCTTCGAGGATCAAGTGAGCGCTCCAGAGGCAGCGAACGCCGTGAGTATCAAAAGTGTACAGACGCCCATCGTCAGCGCTCGGCGCAGATCGAGGTAATCGGCGGGGAGCGCATCGGCGTAGGTTCGATGTTCGAAAAGCCAGAACAGGCCGAACCCAGCCACCAGAAGGGCTATCCCCTTTTCGCCTCCCACGAGTACGGCCACGGCACCGACCACCGAGGGCGCTGTCGAACCGACGATGGTCTTGATCGACCATGACAATCTGCCGCCGACTGCCAGACCCCAATGGACCGCTGCAATGAAAGCAAGGATGACCGCGCCCCAAGCCGTTGCCAGGCGCAGGCCCAACAACG
>JBIJCL010000152.1:0-5038 GCA_044344725.1 Steroidobacteraceae bacterium
GTGTCGCAGCGAGCTCTGGTTGTCGGAAAATCTCGCCGGCGCGCGGGCCTTCGCGTCCGTCGCGATCCGCCGCGCGACCAAGGTGCGGCAGCATCACGCGGGCGGTGTCCGGCCATTCCTTGATCTTTGATTTGTTTCGTTCGATGAGGCCTGCAGTCTGTGCCTCGATGGGGTAGCCGTCGGCGAGGTCGATGGCCGGAGCCAACACTTCGGCGAGCGAGAGCTTTCCGTACTCGGCGAGCATGACGAGGATGCCACCCGGCGTGCCGGGCGTGGTCGCCGCGAGCGGGCCGAACTCCGGCGGATATTTGAGCCCCTTCGATTTGAAAAACTCCGGCGTCGCGCCGGTCGGTGCGACACCGAGTGCGTTGATGGCGATGACTTTTTTGAGCTTCGGATGCCAGATGAGCGCCTGGGTTTCGCCGCCCCAGTGCAGTACGTCCCACATCGTCGCCGTCGCGGCGATCATGGCAGCCGCGGCATCGACGGCATTGCCTCCGCGCTCGAATATCTTGGCACCCGCCGTCGCGCCGAGCGGCTTACCGGTGATGGCCATCCAGCGCTGGCCGTGGAGCGGGGGTTTCTCGGTACGCTCTTGCGGTACGGCGAGCGAGGCGGCGAGAGCCAGCAAAGCGGCCGACACGATGGCCAGCCACGATCTTTGACGCATAGTTCAATGCCCCTCGAATGCAACGAGCGCTTGGACGGGAATATTCAGTGCGCGGATACGGTCCGCGCCTTTGAGTTCCGGTAGATCGATGACGAAGCAGGCGGCGACCACCTCCGCGCCGAGCGAGTGCAGCAAAGAAATCGCCGCGATGGCCGAGCCACCAGTGGCGATCAGGTCGTCCACCAGAATCACCTTTTCACCGCGATCGACAGCATCACGATGGATTTCCATCTCATCGCGGCCGTATTCGAGCGTGTACTCGACGCTTAAGGTGTCGTACGGCAGCTTGCCTTTTTTTCGGATGGGGACGAACCCCACACCGAGCTGATGAGCGACCGCGCCACCCAAGATGAACCCTCGCGCCTCGATGCCGACGACGGTTCCGATGCCGCGGTCACGATAGGGTGCCGACAAAGATTCGACGGCTTCACGGAAGGCAGCCGCATCGCGAAGCAAGGTGGTGATGTCGCGAAACTGGATACCCGGCTTGGGGTAATCGGGGATGGTTCGGATAGTGTCTTTCAGCACGGCCGCACCTTAACATGGCACCCCATGACACACGTATCCCGAGTCCTCCTGATCCGCAGCCTGATCCTGCTGTTCTCGTTCGTTTCGACCGGACCGACGGTCGCCGCCGAGCCGCCGGTCGTCGGGCGCGAACAAGTGAACGCCACCCTCTGGATGCAGCGAGCGGCCGAGTACGAGATCTCTGCGTTGCAGGTCTACCGGCTTGCGACCGAGCGACTCGCGACCACCATTGCGGCGCCCGGAAGCGCAGCGCTCGAACAACAGAACGTCGACGCCGACCGACTCGCCTCGATGCCGACTGCGATCATCGTCGATCTCGATGAGACCGTGCTCGACAACTCTTTCTACCAGGCGCGGAGGGCGTTGCTGGGTGGCGAGTACGATGAGCCCTCGTGGCAACTCTGGATGCGCGAGGCTTCGGCACCTGCGATCGCGGGGTCGGTGGAATTCCTTCAGGCCGCCTCCCGTGCCGGACACAAAATCTTTTATGTCACGAACCGAGAGTGCCGTCCCGTCGATGCGAGACCCGACGATGCGTGCCCGGCGCGTACCGCGACGCTTCGTAATCTGCAGGCGCTCGATCTTCCGAATGCGGCCGACCCCGGCGCACTCTCGCTTCGCCGCGAGCGACCCGAGTGGGAGAGCTCCGACAAGACCGTTCGTCGCAAGTGGATCGCCGAGACCCATCGCATCGTCGCCTTGGTGGGCGACGACCTTCGTGATTTCGTCGATCGGCCGATTTATGCCGCGCGCGCGGACGAGCTCGCGCCGCTCCTCGGCACACGCTGGTTTTTGCTGCCCAATTCCATGTATGGCTCGTGGGAGCGCGCGATCACAGCCGGTGCCTGCACGAGCGGCATGTCGGCGGCGGAGTGCGCCGCGGCCACGACCCGCAAGCGTTATCAGGCATTGCAGCCCGAACCCTCAGCGGGGGCAGCGACGTCCCGGTAAGGCGATGTCGATCCAGACGAGGCGATGATCCGAGCTCTGCTCGGCATCATCGTTGACGAGTGCGAATTCGGCATCGTCCGCCCTCGGCCAGAACACGCCCGAGGCACACACCTCGAGGTCTTTTGAGGGCAGCACGTAATCCACGCGCAAGTTGCCGACCGATCTCGGACCGTCGGAGAAATCGGCGGTATCGAACGCCGGATCGCCGCGCTGAGTCAGGTTTGCGCCGCCTTGGCGAGTTGCCGCTTCCATTGCGCCGAGACTACGAGGTGCCAACGCACCGAGTGCCGCGTCGCGATGGACTCGCGGATGTTTGAGCAGTTGCGCGATCGCCCCGCTGACGCTACCGCCATCGAGCGGGTCGGCATTCAAATCTCCCGCCACAACGAATGATGCTCGGGCGTCGAGCCCGCCGCGTCGACCGGTGTCATCGATGAGATAGCCTGACCGGCTCGGATCGAGGTAATCCGCCCACAGACGGATCTCATCGTGATTGCGACGACCGTTGCGGTCTTCGGGGCCGTCGAACCCAGGCGGGGTAGGGTGGCTCACCAAAAAATGTAGTCTGCGTGAGGGCTCGCCCTCCGCAGCAGGCAGACTGACGGCCACGTCCCAATGACTTTTGGACGACAACGGCAGCTTCGCGAGCGCTTCGTCTGAGTACCAGCCGGGAGGAAGCATCGCTCCCGGCATATCGCGCCAAAGAAATGATCGGAACGTTCGCGTCGCGTGGCGATCGATCGGGAACTTCGAAAGCACCAACATGCCGTACTGGCCCGGGAACACCCCGAAACCGAGTGCATCACCCCCGCCGCCGATCTTGCCGTCGCGGTCGAAGTCGACTCCGCTCGGCACCCCGGTGTTCGAGGGGGCGATGAATGAGTGGGGATAACTCAGCGGCTCGCCGCCGCTCTGCGAGACGCCGAGATAGTTCGACTGAAAGAGCGCTGGGGCTTTCGGGTCGTAATCGAATTCATTGACCAACAGCAGGTCGGGTCGGATCCTCTGCAGAACTGCGGCGACCACCCGAGGTTGCGACGAGTCGCCGTTCGAAAGCTCGCGCGCGAGATCCCCTTCGTTGCGACGGAAGAAGCTGACATTCCACGTCGCGATGCGAACGGTACCTTCGGCCGCTGGAGGCGGCGTGGGTGACCCCTCGGCGTAAGTGCCAGCAAACAGGGAGCCGAGCGCGACCACCAAAGAAAAGGGGCGCCTTGCAGCGCCCCCTTTTTGTCGAGTCTCGTGAGACATCAACTCATCAGAACTCGTACTTGAGACCCACCTGGATCTGCCAGCGCGAGCGCTCGGTGTTGCGGATCACGCCGCCCGCCGGACCCGAAGCCGTCTCAGGGTTTAGCAGCGTCGAGTTCGCCGAAGCAATGCGGTAGCGGGCACAGGTGAGCACGCCAGCGTTGTCCGAGACGCCATTCGTGCCAGCGCAGCTGACATCGAACAGACGCACGTCTTCGCCGTACTCCTCGATCACGCCCCACTTCTTGTTGATGAGGTTGAGGACGTTACCGATGTCGAGCGTGACGCGAGCCTTGTGCCCTTCGGCGAAGCCCGGCAGTTCCTGACTGAACTGCATGTCCCACAGGTTGAGCGCCCGGCTCGTGTACGAGCCACGCGGGACGATGCCACCCGTCGGGATGTCGAACTTCGAGACCAGGGCGCGCAAGTTGTTGAGCGTCGTCAGGCTGTCGAAGGCGACGAGCGGCGCCGAGGAGATCGTCACGACGGTGGTCGTACCGACCGTCGACACCGTGGCCTCGCCCGAGAGGTTCGGCACATACGCGAGCTGCGCACCGCGGTTCACACCGAAGGTGGCGTTACGGCTCGAGCCACCGTTCATCGTGAACGTGACCGGGCGGCCCGAACGCCAATCGGCGAACAGCGAGACGCGAGTCTCGAGATCGCCGAAGAGGTTCTTGCGCCAGCCGAACTCACCCTTCACGGCGTCCGAGATCTCTTCCTGACCACGACCCGTGGTCGCGGTGTTCGGGTCGAGAGCCGCGTACTGACCGCTGTAGAGCGAGCTTGCCGTCGAGGAGAAACGGGCCGAAGCCGAGAACTCGTTCGAGTTCTGCTTCGAGTAGGACAGGGCAAAGTTCAGGCCGTTGTCGAAGTACTTCGACACGCCGATCGCCGCAGTCCAGATCGAGCCGTTCTTGCCCGGATTGTAGGCCTGGATATCACGGCCCGAGCCGGGGTTGACCGAGCTGACCGTCGTGCCGGCAACCGCCGTGCGCTGCGCCGATGAGAGCCCGTCGTAGCGGATGCGGCCATCCGGCGTGAGCGCCTGCTGACCGTTGACGATCAGGTTACGTGCGCGAATGTCGCGGAAGGCGAGGCCTTCCTTGGTGTTCACGTACACGCCGCTCGCCGACACGTTGTAGCCGTCGCCGACTTCCCAGTTGACGGCGATGTTGGCGCGCCAGTCGGAGGGCATCTTGAAGTTCGGGACGATCGAGTTCGTCTCGGACGTCGCCGGAACCGTCGAACCGCCGAGCGCAGCCTGAACCGCAGCCGGGATCGACGTGCCGAAGCTCGAGTTCACACCAACGTTGAGTGCCGCGGCGCAGGCCGGGCTCGTGGCGCAGTTGACCGCGCCCGTCGTTTCCGTGAAGCCCGTCGCCGTACGCTCGAACTGGATCGTGTTGTCGAGGATGCCGGTGTTGCTGAACGAGTTCGAGAGGAACACGTCCGGCAGACCACCCGAGAAGAGGCCGAGGCCGCCGCTCACCTTGATGGTGTCGGTGACGCGCCAGTCGAAGGAGAAGCGCGGCATGAACACATCGAGGCCGTCGTAGGTTTCCTGGTTGTTGAAACCAAAGCGGTTGACGAAGTTCGGGTTGAGCGCCGGCTTATCACCGACCTTGTACATGTCGT
>JBIJCL010000153.1:0-5025 GCA_044344725.1 Steroidobacteraceae bacterium
TGGGGGGCGAGTCCTTCGAAATCGCGACTGTTGCGCGTGAGCCCCGGCAGACAAAGGACAGCGGTATGCTGCAGATCACCGGGGTACTGTCGGTAGTACAACCGGAGCCCGTCCGATGCCCTCACCTCATGTTCGGTGAACAACTGGAATCGTCCGAGTTACTTGGCGAAGAGCCGGGACGGGTCGCGGAAAGCTTTGAACTCGAGTGCATTACCGGATCGGTCGTAAAGGAAAAAGGTGGCTTGCTCGCCAACCTCTCCAGCGAAGCGGATTCCGGGTTCGATGACGAAATCGACGCCGGCTTTCTCGAGTCGCTCGGCAAGTGAATGCCATTGATCCCAGTCGAGAACCACGCCGAAATGCGGAACGGGAACGTCTTTGCCATCGACTTTGTTGGTGTGGGCCGGCGGGAGAAACGCACGGCGGGAAGGATCGACATGGGCTACCAGTTGATGTCCAAAGAAATCGAAGTCGACCCATTCGCGATCGGATCGCCCTTCGGCGCAGCCGAAAAGGGAGCCATAGAACTCTCTGGCGGAAGGCAGATCGTGTACGGGAATCGCCAAATGAAAAGGTGCCGGCATGGATCAAGCTCTGGGTTTTTTTCGAGTTTTGAGAAGTCTCGGGAAGAGGACCTGGAAATATTGGGGCATCAGACGCTTGAGGCGCCAAAAGGTTCGGTACTTGGGCGGATAGACGAAATGCGTTTGTCTACGGGCGGCCGCCGACAGCATCTCTTCTGCGACTTCCTCGGCCGAGAGTCCCGAGTCGTCGATGAGGCGCCCCGCAGCCTTGATGGCTCGCTCGGGACCTCTCGCTGTCTCTATGAGACGGGTGCGAAAGAATCCGGGCATCGCGACGAGGACGTGTAAGCCGTAATCGGCATATTCCTGCATCAACGACTCGCTGAACGCGATGACGGCGGCTTTCGAGGCGTTGTAGGCGGACATATTCGAGCCCGTACAGATGCCTGCGATACTTGCGATGTTGATGATGAGGCCGCCCTTGCCCTGCGCCATGTGTCGGATGACTGCACGACTGGCGTTGGCGACCCCGTGCATGTTGATGTCGAAAGTCCAGTCCCACTCTTCGGCGGTACTGGCGTGGAAGGGTCCCGCAAGTGCAACGCCGGCACAGTGGATGGAGACATCGATACCACCCAGGGACTCGATAGCCGAGTCGACGAGGCGTGTGATCGCTTCGGCGTCACGCACGTCGCATGCCGCAGCCGCGACCCGCGCGCCATCCCGAATGAAACCGGAGGTCACCAAATCGAGGCGTGCCGCATCGACGTCGGTCAGTACGAGTTGCCAACCCTCTCGAGCGAGGATCTCGGCACAGGCCAAGCCGAGACCGCTTGCAGCGCCGGTGATGAAGACGCGTTTTTTGGGAAATCGCTGCGAGAGGTTGCTGGCCGCTGAAGTCATGAGTGAAGAGTACTACGACGAAGATTTTGGCGCCCGTAGACTGCTGCGCAAGCGATCGGCCTGTTGACGGATGGCGGTACGCTGCGCCGCATCGAGCCTCGCAAGATTTTTCACCTGCAGTCCCATGCGCGGATTGCCTCGGAGCATCACCTCGTGGCGCTGGAGGAAATCCCAGTAGAGGGTGGTGAAAGGACAGGCTTTTTCACCGGTAGCCGCGCCCGGATCGAAACGACATCCCGAGCAGTAGTTGCTCATGCGTTCGATGTATCGGCCCGTGGCGATGTAAGGCTTCGACGCCATGACGCCGCCGTCCGCATACTGGGACATCCCCAAGGTATTGGGTAATTCGACCCACTCCACGGCATCGACATAGACGGCGAGATACCAACGATGAACTTCGTCAGGATCGACACCCAGCATCAGACAAAAGAGCCCCGTCACCATCAGCCGCTGGATGTGATGCGCGTAGCCGTAGCGGAGCGTCTGCCCGACACATTCCGATAAACATCTCATCGGCGTATCGCCCGTCCAGAAGAAATCGGGCAACGACTCTCGAGCATCGAGCGTATTTCGCTCGAGGTATTGCGGCATATGTCGCCAATAAACCCCGCGGACGTATTCCCGCCAGCCGAGGATCTGACGAACGAACCCCTCGACCGATGCCAGAGGCGCTCGCCCCTTTCGATAGGCGAGCTCCGCTCGGTCGATCACTTCTTTGGGATTCAGCAGCTTCATATTGAGTGCTGCAGAGATTCGCGAGTGGAAGACCCAAGGCTCTCCCGTCCACATGGCATCCTGATGATCGCCGAATGCTGCCAGCCGGTTTTCGATGAAGTCTTGCAGCGCCTCGAGCGACTGCTCCCGCGTCACCGGCCAGTCGAAGTCGTCGAGTCGCCCGGGGTTGTCGGGGAACTCGGAGCGCACTTCAGCGATGACCTTTCTAGTGAGGGTGTCCGGCGGAAATGCGATGGGGGATGGCATCGCGAGACGCCCCGGACCCTCGCGACCGAAACTCTTTCGGTTCTCGGAGTCGTAATTCCACTCGCCCCCTTCAGGCTCATCTGCGGCGTCCATCAAGACGCCGTGTCGGCGGCGCATTTCGCGATAAAAAAATTCCATGCGGAGCTGCTTTCGACCCTGCGCATGTTTTCCGAAATCTTCGTGCGGACAAAGGAAATGGCGGTCGGCGCGCTCTTCGAGAAGATCGGGCGGACATGCTGCACGCAGCGCCTCGCGGATACCCCATTCGCCCGCCTCCACGACGATGACGCGCTGCGGCGCCCACGCGAGGATATCGTGACGTAGCGCGTCCGACAGCGAACCCTGCTTTTCTTTGAGCTCATGATAGAGGACGCGTAATCCTTCGCTCTCGAGCTGTGCGCGGAAGTGGCGCATCGCCGAAAGGAACATGACGATGCGTGGCAAGCTGACGGGGATGCGGGTCGACTCGTCACGAGCCTCGCACATCCAGACGGCATCGACTGCCGGATCGAATCCGTCGAAGGCCGCCGAGGACCGATCGAGCTGGTCGCCGAGTACGACGACGAGGTGTCGAGGCTTTTCGTCCAGCGCCTTGGATCGCCTGGCACCTGCTCGAGGGGGCTTTTGTTTAACGTCTTCCATGACGTCGGTGATCATAGACCGGTCGCCGCACCCGCGGCTCACTTTACTCGGGGTCTGCACCGTGTCAGGTTCGACCGTAAACGAGTTCGATCGGGGGATACTGAATATGACTCCTTTCTCGCGTCGCGATTTTCTCTCGACCAGTGCCGGCCTATCGGCTGCCGCGCTGACCGTAGCAGACCTCAAGCTTGCCGAAGCCGCTCGGGAGATCGCTGCACCGAAAGCCGCCCCGCCGTCGGGGAGCGCTCCGGGCTGGCAGGTGGGCCCCTTCGAGGACCTTCGGGAATGGATGGCGGAACTCGAGCGGCGCGGGCTCGTCTTGCGCGTACGCAACATCGACCAAGATGCCTATGAAGGCACGGCGCTGATGTACCGACTGATCGATAAGTTCGGCATGTACTTCGCGCCGGCCTTGGTCATGGAGAACGTCAAGATCGACGGCGTTTGGCACAAAGGTCCGATCATCACGAATCACTGCGGCCACTGGGATACCGAATGCCTGAGCTTCGGCATCGAGCCCGTGCCGAACGACCACTTCGCGACCTATTACAAGGCGCTCGCGAGAGTCGAGGAATATCTGCAGCTCGGCAAAGGCGGTGCATTTCCGACAGCCCCCTTTGCCGAAGTTCGACGCGACGAAGCCTTGTGCAAACAGGTGGTCCTCACGGGTGATGCCATCGATCTGCGGAAGTTCGCGTTCATCCAATCGAATCCTGCGGACTCTGCACGTTATGTGAATACCGGATCGATCTTCACGAACGATGCCGAGCTCGGAAAAAATTTTGGTACCTACCGCTGCGAGATCAAAGGCCCGCGGATGCTCGGCATCAATCCCGAGGAGGGTCAGGGTGCCTGGCAGGCCTTCATGAAAGCGAAAGCGCGAGGCGAGAAATCTGTCAAAGTGTCGATCGCTCTCGGACAAGATCCGGTCACGTGGGTGGTATCCGGATCGAAACTGAATCGAGCCAAGGCCGACGAACTCGAGGTGGTCTCAGCTATTCGTGGCAAACCGCTGAGAGTGGTTCGCTCGGAAACCAACGACCATCTCGTCCCGGCCAACTCCGAAATGGTGATCGAGGGTGAAGTACCCCTCGATCAAGAGATGCTGCCGGAGGGTCCTTTCGGCGAAATGTACGGGTACATGGGTGCGCGCAAGGCAGCCAATTTTTGGATGAATGTCACCGCGATCACCCATCGGAAAAACCCGTGGGTCGTCAACCAGTTCACCGGCGTGACGCGGGGATTCCCGACCGCTCCGCTCGAGCAGATCGCGCTCCATACCATGAAGCGCTTCGTACCCAACGTGAAGATGCTGCATACACCCGTGGAGGCCACCGGACTCTGCTTCGTGAGCATCAAGAAAACGAAACCCGGTGAAGCTCTCGAGGTCGGCAAGCGGATCGCACAGATCGTGGGGATCGCCAAGGTCGTAGTGATGGTCGATGACGACATCGAGGTGCTCGATCGAACTCAGGTCATGCATGCGATGGGTTCTCGATGGCAACCTCAGCCGGCGACGGTGATCATTCCGGAGTCTCGAGGCATGCCGCTCGATCCCTCTCTCACCAAAAAGCCGATGACTTCGAAGATCATCATCGACGCGACGCGCCAGTGGCCCGAGGAAGGAGGTCCGAAGGAATACCAGCCGCTCAACAGAACGGAGCTCTCGCGTCTCGCCCCCGATGCGTTCGAACGCGTCGACGAACGTTGGACGAAACTCGTCGGCAAATATCGTCCCCCGGGTGTCTGAGCTCGACAAGGTTCGATGTCACCCGCCCCTCTCGAGTTGGAGACCGCCCGTCTCAAGCTGCGGGAATTTTCCGCAGACGATGCCGCGTTTGTACTGCGTTTGCTCAACGAGCCGTCTTTCATCGAATTCATCGGCGATCGCGGCGTCCGAACGCTTACCGACGCTGAGCGATATCTGCGGAACGGACCGATGGCCAGTTATCGCCATCACGGTCACGGCCTACTG
>JBIJCL010000321.1:0-2568 GCA_044344725.1 Steroidobacteraceae bacterium
CGGTGCGCAAGTCATGGTCTAATTCGCGAACCTCGATTTCCGGCTGCGTCGTATCCGTCGTTTCCTGCTTCAAGTTATCGACGAGTGCCATCGTCGGCGACGGCGAGAAGCTGAGGGATAAAATGGTCGTTCCTTTCGGCTGTTCGACGACGGGAATATCACGCTGCACGCCGAAAGCGTTGCTCATGCTTCCCGAAATCTGCTTGAACTTCGGTACGTTCATTTCAGCGAAGGACAAGATCAGCACGAAAAAACACAGCAACAGCGTCGCCATGTCGGAGAACGTCGCCATCCAGGCGGGGGCTCCCGGGACGCACTCAGGGCATTTTTTGGGGCGAGGCGCTTCGGCGGCAGCAGGTTTTGCGCGTACCGCTCCGCTGTCGATCTCGCCCTCACCCTCGGCATCGTCCGCCGGGGGTATGTCGCTCGCGATTACGCTCATGACTCGTATCGCTAGGCCTTAGCCAGTTTCTTTTGAGTCGCGGGCGGCAGGAGAGCGAGTATGGAGTCGCTGATATTTCTCGGATTTTCGCCTCGCGCGATACCTTGGATTCCGGTCAAGACGGCTTCGCAGTAGAGCGCTTCTTCGTTGTGGTAGATCTTGAGTTTGTTGACGATCGGACCTGCCACGACGTTCGCGATGAACGCGCCGTACAGCGTGGTCAATAGAGCGACTGCCATCGCCGGACCGATGGCTTTCGGGTCCGACATATTGCCGAGCATCTGCACGAGACCGACCAGAGTGCCGATCATTCCCATCGCCGGCGCGACGTCGATCCACCCCTGCCAGGCGGCGATGATGGCGCCGTGTCGCCGCTCTCGCGAATCCATGTCTGTTCTGAGGCGACTGGAGATCGTCCCCTCATCGAGACCGTCGACCAGCATCATCAGTCCATTTTTCAAAAATGGGTCGCTGGTTTCCGCCGCCTTCGGTTCCAATGCGAGGAGACCTTCCTTTTTCGCGATCTGACCGAATTCAGGAAACAACTCGACGAGGGGTTCCACCTTTTGGGTCTTCGGCATGAACGCCTTTGCCGCTCCTGCGAAATGGGCGATGAATTCCGCGAGGGTGTGTCGGGACATGACGACCGCCGCCGTCCCGCCGATGACGATCGCAACCGAGGGAATATCCACGAACGCACCGAAGGATCCTCCGAGCAAAATTGCCCAAACGATGACTCCGATTGCTCCAATCAGTCCGATGAGTGTTGCGATATCCATTACCTAGAGTCCCTCGTCTACCCCATTCAGCACGGGCGGGGCTATGATCCACGACAGTTCGATCAGGTGCGACACGTACTTTCAGCCCGCGCGCAACTGAGTCTTGTAAGTCGGCTTGTCGCTAAAAATCTTGTGATAACGACCATGAAAAAATGTCCGCCAGATGGACGCAATCGAGCCACGAAGCTTGGGCGCGGAGGTTTGGTCATTTTCGCGGCGATTTGGTTCAGTCTTGCAGGAGCGTTTGCGGTGGGCGCGGATCCCACGCCGACCCAGCTTCGGCAATTCACCATCACCGATCAAAAAACCGGTCTCGAATGGCTACGCTGCTCGGTCGGCCAACGATGGAACGGTTTTCGATGCATCGGCGTTCCCAAGATGATGACTTGGGATCAAGCGAAGCAGGCCGCCGCGATCGCGAGTAAAGAGCTGGGAGGCGAGTGGCGACTGCCCTCCGTGGACGAGTTGCAGGCGCTCGTCTGCGATAAGTGCCCGCCCCCTAAAATTGATCAAAAGCTATTTCCCGATACGCCCGCAGCCCCTTTCTGGACGTACTCCGAAGCGCCTCTTTCCATCGGCCGTTACTGGACCGTCAACTTTTTCACGGGGCATCGCTTTGGTCGTAATACGACGGGGATGGAGCGTTATGTGCGTTTGGTGAAGTCCGCTCCGCGACGACAGACGAAGCCCATGCCATGAAGGCGCTGTTCAGAACGAACTGCCGTGTCTGCGCGATCGCGCGAATTCATATCGCACTAGTCTTCGGGATACTTGCGGCATGGCGACTACGCCCTGAGTGGTTCGAGTTCGCCAAAGATGTTGCCATTCAGTATTTGGCTGCCATCGCTGTCGTACTGGTTTTCCTCGTCATCCTCTCGGTGAAGCTCGTCGAGCACTATCGGCAAGAGAAGGCGAGAGACTCGAATCGCGACCGGCTAGCGTGATCGACCATTAATGTGATCGACGATCAACCTCGACTGTCCAAGCGCCTGAGCGAACTCGGACTCTGTTCGCGGCGTGAAGCCGAAGAATGGATCGTCAACGGCTGGGTGCGTGTCGATGGCCAGGTCGTCGATGTGCTCGGTTCCCGAGTCAGTCGTGACGCGAAGATAGAAATCGACCGCCGTGCGCGTGAACAACAGAGCGAACTCGTCACCATTCTCCTAAATAAACCGATCGGATATGTGTCGGGGCAGGCGGAGGAGGGCTACGAACCGGCGACCGTTTTGATCCGACCTGAAAATCGCTGGAAGGGTGACGACTCGGGCCGGCGTTTCGATCCGAAGCAACTTTTCGGCTTGGCGCCCGCGGGTCGCCTCGATATCGATTCGACCGGTCTCATGGTTT
>JBIJCL010000159.1:0-4947 GCA_044344725.1 Steroidobacteraceae bacterium
ACACGCAGGATGGCCGAATCGCCAAGCAACTGATTGGCGGGAATGACGTCGAGAAGGAATATCTCGTGCGGGTGCAGGGTGTTTTGTCGGACGACGGACTCCGGCGTTTACGGCACGGCTTGACGCTCGATGGCGTCAAACTCAAGCCCGCCCAAGTCGTTTGGCAGAACGAGGATCAACTGCGCTTCGGCTTGCGGGAAGGGCGAAAGCGCCAGATTCGTCGTATGTGCGAGATGGTAGGACTCAAAGTCACTGGCTTGAAGCGCATCCGCACGGGCCGGGTGTTGCTCGGTGCGTTGCCAGTCGGGCAATGGCGTTTCTTGCGAGATGACGAAGGCTTTTGATCGTCCGGTTAGATGCGGGTCAGCTCGTAAGCGCAGATATTCACCGCTGCCGCGAGGTTGAGAGATTCGATTTTTCGCGCTCCCGGAATCGAGTACGCAGCGCCTTTCAGATGCTGCATGATTTCTATCGGCAACCCCCGCGCTTCGTTGCCGAACACATAAGCGTCGAATTGTCTGAACGTCGAGGCGGTGATGGGTGTGCCCTCGAGATCGAGTAGCGCAAGTTGCGGGTAACGTGATTGCAAGGTGTCTAGAGTGACATCGCGCTCGACGGGGACGTGAAACAGGGCCCCCATGCTCGCGCGCACGACTTTCGGGTTGTAGAGATCGGCGCTTTGCGGTGACAGCAGGCATCTGAAATTCCCGAACCACGCCAAGGAACGCAAGAGGGTGCCAAGATTCCCGGGGTCCTGCACTTCGTGCAGATAGAACACGCGCTCTCCTGCGCGAGGCGGTGCCGGCTCCACCATGGGAACGACGGCCATGATGCCTTGAGGGCTGCGGGTATCACTGAGCGCCGCCATTTGCCGGGCACTCACGCGTTGGAGCGACAACTCTTTCGGCCAGGGCTTCGGGAGTCTCTCCGACTCATACTCGTGCGTGACGATGATTTTTGTCGCCGCAAGCTCGGGCGTGTGCGGCAACACCCGGATCAACTCGAGGACCAGATGCTCGCCTTCGGCCAGATATAGCCCGAGCAGATCACGGTGTTCCCGGTGACGTAGGTTCTTTAGTTCGTCGAACGTCATGATTTTCGCTAGTCTATCTCCATCATGGCCCGATCCAAGAGCAGCGGCAGTTGGTTGCGCCGACACGTGACCGATCCCTACGTCAAACTCGCCCAGAAAGAGGGCTACCGTTCGCGTTCGGCCTACAAGCTGATCGAGCTCAACGAAAAAGATCGTCTGTTACGCCCTGGGCAATGGGTCATGGATCTCGGATCGGCGCCCGGAGGATGGTCTCAGGTCGCAGCCCGTGCGGTGGGCTCCAAAGGGCGGGTCCTTGCGACGGATATTCTGGCGATGGATCCCATCGCAGGAGTGGATTTCATCCAAGGAGACTTCACCAGCGAAGAAGTCGTGAAGAAGATCCAGGACTGGCTGCAAGGCGGGAAGTTCGATCTCATCATCTCGGATATCGCGCCCAATCTGAGTGGTATCGATTCCGCCGACCAGGCGCGCTCGATTTACTTTCTCGAGCTCGCTCTTGATACTGTGCGACTGGCGCTCAAGCCTGGAGCGGCCTTCGTAGCCAAGATGTTCCAGGGCCAAGGCTCGGATGATTACGTCAAAGAGCTCCGAAAGAGTTTTCACAAGGTGTCGATTCGCAAACCCAAGGCCTCTCGACCGGAGTCGAGAGAAGTGTACATCGTCGCCAAAGATTTCAAGGGATGATCGAGAGCGATGAGCGCATCCATCAGCACCAAAACGAATGACAGCCGAAGTGCCGGTTTTTACAACCCGGTATCTGCGCTAATCGTCGTAATCACAGCGCTCTTTTTTGCTGGCTGCGCTTCGGTGGACATCGATGGTCGGGTCGCGGCCGTCAACCGGGATTTTCGTGATTTCACCGGCGGAGATCTGCGGCTATCGCGATCGGTCGAGGTCGATGAGGCCTCTCTCAGTGGTCTCCTCGATCAGCCCGTCTCTCAGGAGATGGCGGTGCGCATCGCCCTCATGCATAGCCCCGTCTTCCAGGTCATGTTGAACGAGTACTGGGGAAACGCGGCAGGGGCGATGCAGATGGCCCGTGTGCCGAATCCGGTCTTTGCGTTCGAGCGTCTCCGCGGCGGTGATGAGCTCGAGATCGGCAGACTGCTTTCGATCGGCGCGCTCGATCTTTTGACGCTTCCGCAGAGACGGAAGATCGCGACACAGCGCCGTCTCGCAGAGGAGTGGAAACTCTCCGGTGAAGTCGTCGAAAAAATCACCAAGGTGCGCAAGAGCTGGGTCAGAGCCGTTGCCGCACAACAGACTGCAGGATATGCCGCGCAGGTCTTCGAAAGTGCCGAAGCGAGCGCAGAGCTTGCGCGGCGCATGGAAGCTGCAGGAAATTTCAACCGTATCACACGCGCCCGTCAGCAAGCCTTCCACGCGGACGCCACCGCCCAACTGGCCGTCGCGCGGCAAGAGTCTCTCGCCCGTCGGGAGGAGCTGATCCGGGAGCTCGGCCTCGACGACGAGGCTGCAAAGAAACTGGTGTTACCGACGACGCTGCCGTCCTTGCCGGATGCCGCGCTGTCGGCCGAAGAGGTGAGTCAGCTGGCGAAAACCGCTCGACTCGATTTGCAGTGGGCGAGATATCAGTTCGAGTCCGCTCGTGCCGCGCAGGGATTGGCTGGGATCACGAGTTGGGTCGACGTGGAGGTCGCCGGTCGACGAGACAGCATCTTCGATGAAGCCAGCGGTGCCCGTGAGACCGTCAGAGGTTACGAAGTCGAAGTGCGACTACCGATTTTCGATGTCGGCGATCTCGAGAGATCGGCCATGAATGCCGAGACGATGGCAGCCTTCAATCGCTACGAGGCGGTACGTCGGGCTGCGGGTTCGCACCTGCGAGAACATTACGCGGCCTACAAGACGTCGTACGATCTCGCGATACATCATCGAGATGAAATCGTTCCCTTGCGTAAAACGATCTCCGAAGAAAATCTGCTCCGCTACAACGGCATGTTGATCGGCGTGTTCGAACTCCTGGCAGATTCACGCGAGCAAATTTCGGCTGTGATGTCATCGATTGCTGCGCAGCAGCAGTTCTGGTTGGCCGATGCTGCACTTCGGGCTTCGGTGGTCGGTCGGCCGCAAGGCGTTGAAATCATGGCGCCGCGTAGTGCAGCGGACTCGGATCGAGGCGGGGGACACTGAGCATGAAGTCCAGACGGGATTTTTTCGCTTTTGCCGGAATCGCCGGAGGCGCTATTGCTGCGGGTAGTGTGGCACGCGCCGCAATGGTGAGGCTGCCCGAGCCGGTCGTCGAAACCTCCGCTGCGACGCGACCGCCCTTGCAGCCGAGTGCGGGGCGGCCTTATCGACCCGTCGTCACCCTGAACGGCTGGACGTTGCCGTTTCGAATGAATCGCGGCGTCAAAGAATTTCATCTCGTCGCCGAGCCAGTCGTTCGCGAATTCGCGCCGGGCTTCAAGGGCAATCTTTGGGGCTACAACGGACAAAGCCCCGGCCCCACCATCGAAGTTGTCGAAGGCGACAAGGTACGAATATTCGTCACCAACAACTTGCCCGAGATGACGAGCATCCACTGGCATGGGCAGCGGCTGCCCGCGGGTATGGATGGTGTCACTGGGCTGACTCAACCTGGCATCCCGCCTGGCAAGACGTTCGTCTATGAATTCATGGCCCGGCGTCCCGGCACCTTCATGTACCACCCGCATACCGATGAGATGGTGCAGATGGCGATGGGGATGATGGGGTTTTGGGTCACTCATCCTCGAGAGAAGCATCCGCTCATCGACGAGGTCGATCGCGACTTTTGCTTTTTGCTGAACGCGTTCGACATCGATCCCGGAAGTTTTACGCCAAAGATCATGACCATGCTCGACTTCAATGTATGGGCGTGGAATAGCCGAGTGTTTCCCGCGATCGATCCGCTCGTCGTGCGGCATATGGACAAGGTGAGGATCCGAGTCGGAAATCTGACCATGACCAACCATCCGATCCATTTGCACGGGCACGAGTTCCTCGTGACGGGGAGCGACGGCGGACCGACCCCGATCTCGACGCGAACCTACGAGGTCACGCAAGACATCGCAGTCGGTCAGATGCGTCAAATCGAGTTTCTGGCCGATGAAGAAGGGGATTGGGCGTTCCACTGCCACAAGAGCCATCACACCATGAACGCCATGGGGCACGACGTACCGACGATGATCGGCGTTCAGCACGGAGAGTTGGCCGGCAAGATCAACAAACTCATCCCCGACTACATGGTCATGGGCGAGCGTGGCATGAAAGAGATGAGCGATATGGAGATGCCGCTCCCCGACAACACCATTCCGATGATGACGGGCTACGGACCTTTTGGCGCGCTCGGCATGGGAGGAATGTTCAGCGTCGTCAAAGTACGGCGTGGCCAAAAGCGCGATGATTATTCAGACCCGGGTTGGTTCAAGCATCCGCCGGGTACCGTGGCGTACGAATACCCGAGTGAACCGCCGGCGCCGGTGAGATCCCACTCGAATCACCGATGAATTTTTCGTTTCGACAAGGAGAGTGACTGATGTTTGCATCCATTTCGAAAGGCCGAAGCCTGATACAGGCGGTCCTGCTCGCGTTGTTGTTCTCGCTCGCATCACACGTGATGGCGGATGAACCCGAGTGGGTCTCGGCTGAGGTTCGAAAAATCGATCTCGAGGCCTCTCGCGTGACGCTGCGTCACGAGGAGATCAAGAACATCAATATGTCTGCGATGACGATGCCTTTCTACGTGCGTGATCCCTCGATGTTGCAAACCATCAAGGTGGGTGATGCCGTGCTCTTTGCAGTGGTACGCGAGCAGGGACGATTGGTCATTACGCATCTAAAACCGGCGCCGCAGGAAAAATAATCTCGAAGGTGCCTCAGGATTTTTCCGCATCGATGGGCGGCCAATT
>JBIJCL010000047.1:0-9944 GCA_044344725.1 Steroidobacteraceae bacterium
GGGTCTCGCGATAGCTATGCCAGGCGGAATAGGCGAGCCACGGAATCACAATTCCGAGGCCTAGGAAAAAGGTCGCGAATCCGAGTGCCGTCAGGGTCGCGATCAAGAAGGACCAAAGCAGCATCACGGCTTTATTGCGCAGTACGGCGTTGATGCTCGATACGGCGGCCGTGACCATGTCGACGTCTCGATCGGCGATCATGGGCAAACTCAGTACCGCCGTAGCAAACGTGAGCGCTGCGAAAACGGTACCGAAAGCAGAGCCCACGGCCAAGAATTCCAGCAACGAGCGTAGATTTTCCGGCTCGATCGGCAGGAATGCGCTGACCATCATGCCCGCCCGCGACCACGTAAAGAAAATGACGAGTTGCAGCAGCGCGAATACGGCGGCTTGACCGGTCACGCTGCGAACAAGCGTGACACTGTCTCGGAGTCGCGGTGGTCGGCCCGACTCGAGACTTCGGCTCACGCTGTAGAGCCCGACGGCGATGAGCGGAGCGATGAATACGAAGCCTGAGAGCAGGGCGGCCAACAACGCGAATCGCCCGAGCTGCCAGGCGAGCGCGCTGACGGCGATGCTGACCAATACTACGATGAGTCCGAAGATGGCGGTCAAACCACGCGCTCGTCGCAAGTCGTGCCACCCAAGGCGCAGCCATCGCCAAGGTGCATCGAATCCCAGCGTTCGACAGGGGACGACGAACGGTCGGGGATCTTCTGAACCAGGAGTCGTCGGGTTACTCATCGACCTCCGACGAACGCTGCTCACTATCGATCAGTGCTCGAATTTTTTGGTAGAACGCTTCTCTAGCTTTGGGTTCAGGACCCAAAGTCGCTCTCGTCCAATTCGAGTTGCTCGCGATCACGAGCCGACGTTGCGGATCGATGAAAATCCCTTGACCGAAAATACCTTGCGCCGCGACGGCGCCGTCGTCGTATGTCCACCACTGAAATCCGTAGCCTTTACCGGCGACCCCGATCTCCATTTGCTTTCGAATGGCTTGAGAGAACCAGTCCTCGGGAACAATCTGTCGTCCTCCGACGTTACCGTTGGCGAGTACGAACAGACCGAAGCGCGCGAAGTCGCGCGTGGCGGCTTGCAGGCAACACCCCGCAATCTCGTGACCCGTCTTACCCTGTAGCCAGGTGGCCGTCGCCGCCATGCCAGCCGGATGCCAAATGGTGTCTTGCAGGTACTGCGCCAAGGGTTTTCCGGTAGCCGATGAGACGAGCACGCCGATCAGGTTGGTCTCGCCAGTGTTGTAGTGCCATACGGTTCCGGGCGGGTGCTCGCGCGGCAGTTTGCGCATGTAGCTCACCGTAGCGTCCATCCCTGGATCTGCTTTGGCCTTGTTGAACTTGGCGACATCCGCCTCGGGGTTTTCGTAGTCTTCGTCCCACTTCACGCCCGAGCTCATGGTCAGCAACTGACGGATCGTGACGTCGTCGTAGGCAGAACCGCGCAAGTCGGGAATATATTGACTGACTTTATCTTCGAGGCTCTTGATATAGCCATCCTTGATGGCTGCCCCGACCAGGGTCGAGGTAAAAGATTTCGCGACCGAGAAACTCGTCCAACGACCCTCTGCATCGAAGTCCTGACCGTAGCGTTCAAATCGGATCTTCCCATCCTGCAGGATCACGAGGCCCGCGGTGTGCTGATCCGCCATGTACTCCTCGACCCCTGGAATATCGAGGGGCTCTCCGGCCGGAAGGATCAACGGTTTGGGCGAGGGGGTGATTACCGAGGCCTTTGCCAGCAGCGGCAGTCGATCCATTGCGCGGAATGCAGCGTGGCGCTGGTCCTGCTCCCAACTCAGCACGTCAGAGTTGGTCGGCAGCGCTGAGAGCAGCCCACGGGTCTCCTTGTCGAGATTGGAAAACCAGAGGATTCCGCCCAGCAAGAGCAGTCCGGAGGCCGTCAGCAAAAGGGTTCGTAACCGCATGGGATACCCGCAGCGCGAAGGCGCGTTAACATCTCTATCCTACAGCGCCCCCGCTGCCATTCAAAACAGCCGACAGGATGTCAGAACATGTCCGAAATCATGATGTTCGCCCTTGGAATCATCGCTCTCGTGCTGGGTGCCGAGGCTCTGGTGCGAGGGGCCTCCAAGCTCGCACTGTCTTTCGGGATATCGCCTCTGGTGGTGGGTCTTACGGTAGTGGCGTTTGGCACAAGCGCCCCTGAAACCACGGTGTCGGTCTCCGCCGTTCTCTCTGGTCAGACCGACATCGCCGTCGGCAACGTGGTCGGCAGCAACATTTTCAATGTCCTGTTCATCCTCGGGATCGCCGCATTGGTGATTCCTTTGAGCGTCAACGCGCAGGTCATTCGCCAAGAAGTACCCATGATGATCGGTGCCTCGGCGCTACTGCTCGTCTTCATCCTCGATCAGCGTGTCTCTTTTTTCGAGAGCGCCTTTTTATTTTCCCTGCTGATCGCATACACCGTTTTTCTGGTCATCCAATCGCGCCAACAATCTTCGGTCGTCCAAGATGAGTATGCGAGTGAACTCAAGCCCTCCGCGCAGACCGCATGGGATGGAAAGCTTCCCGTCCAGATTGTGCTCGTGATCGGCGGATTGGCGTTACTCATTTTGGGTTCGCGGTGGCTGGTCGAAGCGGCGACGGGGTTTGCGCGCGAGCTTGGTATCAGCGAACTGGTGATCGGACTCACCATCGTCGCTGCTGGAACCTCATTACCCGAAGTAGCGGCTTCCCTCTCTGCCGCAATCAATGGCGAGCGCGATATCGCCGTCGGCAATGTCATCGGGAGCAACCTCTTCAATATTCTCGGCTGCGTCGGTGCGGCGGGTCTCGCATCGGGATTCGAGGGGCTCGCGATCGGGCCGGCAGTCGTCACCTTCGATATCTGGATCATGCTCGCCGTCGCTTTGGCCTGCTTGCCGATTTTCATCAGCGGCCGGGAAATCGCGCGGTGGGAGGGGGGTCTTTTCCTAGGCTATTACGCTGCGTACGTCGGCTATCTCATCCTCGCGGCCCAACAACACGATCAACTTCAGGCGTACTCGTCCGTCATGCTGTCGTTCGTCGTCCCCATCACCATCGTGACGCTGATCGTCTCGTCGACTCGATCACAAAAAAGTTGAATGCCGTGCGATTGATCAGCTTTCCGCCATTGCACCGGCGAAGCGTCTTAGCAAAGGCTGCGTGAGATAGGCGAGTAACGAACGCTCGCCCGTTTTGATCATCACTGTGCAAGGCATGCCGGGCTGCATCTTGAGTCCGCTCAGGCGCTTTATTTCGGCTGATGGAATGCCGACTCGAATTTTGTAGAACGCCATGCCTGTTCGCTCATCGTGCATGGCATCTGCCGAGACGACTTTGACGTCGCCTGTCACCCTCGGTTGTTGGGCGGAGGAGATGTAAGCGTCGAATCTGAGATCCGCGGGAAGGCCGACTCGAACGCGATCGACATATCGCGGATCCACGCGTGCTTCGACGATCAGGTCATCGCCGTCCGGAACGATGTCGAGCACCCGATCGCCGGGCTTGATGACGCCACCGACCGTCGTCACGGCGAGTGCGACGACGGTGCCCGATACCGGCGCTCGGATCACTTGACGTTGATTCACATCTCGCAGCATGGCTACGCGTTCTGCCAAGGCGCCGAGTTCGCGACGGACGTCGGCGAGCTCGGCTTCTGTTTCGCGTCGCAAGTCGATGTGAAACTGCGATTCGCGCATCTTGAGTTCGGCAAGACGAGCTTGAATGCCATTGATGTTGGCCAAGTCTTCGCTTTGACGGCTTTGTACTTCGTTGAGCTGACGTTCGATTTCGAGGGTCTGATTCTTCGAGACGTAGCCCTGCAGGTGCAGTGCGTTGGCCGAGGCCATCTGGTCGCTGAATAGTGCCACCTGACGCTCGCGGCTCGATTTCAGCGTTTGAAGGGACTCGAGTTGGGTTTCGAGACCGCGCTGCGAGCCTCGTATGAGACGGATTTCGCCGGCCGCCGCAGATCGTCGTGATCGCAACACACCTCGCTGGGTTTCGAGAATCGATTGCAAGTCTGGATTGTCTCCTTCCGATCGCAAGATCTCGGGTATTTCGAGTGTCGCCCGTTGGGTCAGTTCGGCTTCGAGACGAGCCTCGGTCGCCAAGGCGGTCCACCATTGCAACTCTGCAGCCTTCAGTGCCGACGTCGATTGCGTCTCATCGAGTGTCAACAGGACCTGGTCCTTTTCGACCCGCTGGCCTTCCTTGACGACGATGCGCTCGATGATGCCGCCCGCATGATGAGCGACTTGTTTTCGGCTCGATTCGCTCGCCAGAACTCCGGTTGCGGGTATCCCTTCGTCGAGGGGTGCAAAGGATGCCCAGAGAAAAAAGCCGACAACCCCCACAAGAACGATGGACCACCCAGTTTTTATTTCTTGTTCCATGTGTTCGAGTCCGATTACCCAAGCTCAGACGGCTTTGGATAGAGCGCGTGCTTCGTGAGCCGCTTTCAATACCAGGTCACGAGCTCCGATCAGTTTGAGGGCGCCAGTTTCGAGGACGATGATTTGGTCTACGAGTCGAAGCACGTTGACCCGATGAGAGATCACGAAGACGGTCCGCTGCTCGGTTTTCATTTTCCGGAGTGCGCCGAGCAGCGCCTCGTCACCGGCCTCATCCAGGCTGGCGTTAGGTTCGTCGAGGACGATGAGCGCGGGGTCGCCAAACAGGGCACGAGCGAGGCCGATTCTTTGACGTTGACCACCGGAAAGCACCGCACCGGCAGGACCGATTTGCGTCTCGTAGCCCTTGGGCATTCTCAATATCATCTCGTGCACGCCGGCTCGCTGGGCCGCATCGATAATCTTCGTGGAATCTAGCTCACCGAATCGAGCGATGTTTTCGGCGACCGTCCCATCGAAGAGTTCGACATCTTGCGGTAGATAGCCGAGCCATCTGCCGATGTCCTCCCGATCGAGTTGATGGATCGCCGCGTCGTCGATACGAACGACGCCGGAGAGCGGTTGCCAGATGCCGAGCAACGCACGACCCACCGTGGACTTCCCCGATCCGCTAGGACCCACGATACCGACGAGCGCTCCCGGCTCAACTTCGAAGGAGAGATTGCGGATGGTCGGTATCCGATAGCCTGGAGGTGCCATCACAAGATTCTCGACTGAGATCCGTCCGTGTGGTCTTGGCAAGACGACATGTGGCGTCGTCGGCGCGCGCAGCGTGAGCAGCGTCGAGAGACGTAATGCCGATTCTTTGGCTTTGGCGATCGAGCCCCAATGTGAGATCAGCAACTCGAAGGGGGACAACGCGCGACCGAGCAATATGGAGGCTGCAATCATGCCCCCCGCAGTCAGTTGACCGTTCAACACGAGCCAAGCACCGATACCGAGGATGCCCGACTGCAGCACGAGGCGGGCGTATCGACTTGCACTGCCGAGCAAGGCAGTACGATTTCCGAGATCGGTGGAAACACGCCGCAGACGATGCTGATGCGCGAGCCATCTCTCCCGGAAGCGACCAAGCATGCCGAGCGCCGTGATGATCTCGATATTTCTTAGTCTCGAGGTGGCTTCATCCTGTGCGGCAGTGGCCAGTCGACCGGCGTCCGACATCATCGCTTCGGTGCTGCGTTGGTTGTACCAAGCCAGTGCGATGAGAGTCAGCATGGCGATCATCGCGAATAGCCCGAGTGTGGTGTCGAGCAGGAATATGACTAATAAGAATATGGGGGCCCACGGGGCATCGAAGATCGCGAGCAGTCCTTTTCCTGCGATGAACTCCCGAAGCTTGGCCAAGTCATTGAGTGCTTCGTTCGGGCTGTCGGCCTGTCCGCTCAGCGTACGCTTGAATGCGGCATCGAAAACCTGTCCGTCGAGGCGATCGTCCAGCCGACTGCCCATCGCGCCGAGGAGTCTTGAGCGAACCCAATCGAGCAACGCTTCGACGGCCAGAAGCGCGACCAGTAGAGCGGACAATGCCAGCAGCGTCCCTTTGTTTTGACTCGTGAGGACGCGGTCGTAGACTTGCAGCATGTAGATGGCGGGCGTCAGCAGCAGAAGGTTGATACAACCACTGAAGACGCCAAGCGCCACCATGCCACGTCGCAAGTCCGCGACCGCGTCACCGAGCTCGCCGCGAATGATCGGCAAGAGCGATCCGATCACGGCAGTCCGATCATGCTCGAAGACAGACTCATCTCCGCGAACCCGAAACTGCCCGCGGGTACGAAGAAGTCGTTTCGACCGTCGTCGTTCGAATCGCTGGTGTAGACCGTGTCTACGCCACTATTGAGGACGAGTGTATTGACGAGCTCACCGTTCACCGTGCGCTGCGGAATCGCATCGGCGTCGGTATCGCCATCAAGCGCGTAGAACGACTCATCGGTACCGGCTTTGATCGCGACACCGAGAAGCTCCTTGTCCTCGATGTCCGGATTCAAATCCAGCAGACGGTCGTAGATGTCTTCCCATGCATCATCGAGATCTTTGATCGAGGGATCGTTTTCGAGCCAGTCTATTTTGATCGTGTAGAGTCCGTCGGCACCGGCTTGTCCGCCCGAGGACGTCCCGCCACGCGTATCGCTTGCCTCCAATCCCGAGCCGGCAGCGGCTGAGAAGTAGATGGTGATGTGCGAGATGTTGTTGCTCAGCGTCGGGAAGTGGTCGTCGCCGAACGGAGGATCGGTGACCGTCGCGCTTCCTGGGAATACCGTCAAGCTTTCAAAGGTTTTACCCACGACGCCGGCGCTGGTGATCGATACCGTCGTGTCGCCCTGCGGCGGGTCCTCGAACGTGTAGGGCTGTTCGGTCGCCCCCGCGGGAATGGTCACCGAATCACCCGTGGACAGATTGACCACCATCGGACTGTCGAGCGGCTGATCGAGGCGAATGACGAAAAACGCTGGATCTCCAGGATCGCGTTCGCCGTCGGCGGAGTAGATACCAACGGTCACCGGATCGACATCATCGAGAATGGCGGTGCTGACGGTGGAGCCGTCGAACGTGAGACTCTCGAAGGCGCCGGGTGATCCGCTGTTGGCTTCGGTGGCGCTCGCAATGCTGTTGGTGATGGCATCGATCTCGACCCACACGTCGTCGCGGTTGACGGGTACGGGATCCGAGCTCGCGCTGCTCGAGCCTGCGGGGATGACGATCACTTCACCGTTGGTCAGCGTGACCGTGACGGCGTTGCCGGCGTTCACCAGTGAGTTGTCGGAGACCTTCTCGATCCGCGCGGTGTAGGTGATCGAGCCGCCATCCTCGCTCGTCGAGGGTGTCGCCGAGAGGCGAACGATGATCGGATCGATCGTATCCGTCACGTCGACCGATGCCGGATCAGTATCGACGATGACCGTCGCCAGAATCGGCGTGGCCGGCACTGCTGAAGTGATGAAAACGCTGATCGTGCCTGGGTCGATATACACGTCATCGCCCTGGGTTCCGTTCGTGTACTGCGTGCTGGACTCGCCCGCCGGAATGATCACGGTGGCGCCATTGCTCAGCGTCACGATCATCTCTTGACTGACCGGCATACTGAGGTTCAGGGTGAATTCGGCGAGTGCATTCTCGAGTACGTCACCATTCGAGACGATGCTGACAGTGACCTCCGGGAGCTCCGCGGTGCCGATCATCTTCACGCTCGTGCTATTCGGTCCAACGCTCGTCGCCCGGATGCCGAAGGTGGCACCGTCCAAGAGTTGGGCGAGGCTCATGCCACCCATGTCGGCGAGGGTGAAGGTCGCCTTCGTGATGTAATCCGAAGATCCAGACGAGCCGATCTCGACTCCGTAGTCGAACGAATAGCCCGTGCCATTCATGTTGTTGCTGCTGCTGCCGGCTCGAGTGACCGAGCCGCCAGGCGTTCCAACATCCAAAAAGAAGCCACGCAAGTCGCCGGTGCCGGATTCGACCTGAACCCAGAATTGGACGCCGCCTGATGTGGCCTCGGCATACACGCCCACCACGAAGGGGGTGCCGTTGCTGCTCGATACCGTGCCGATCTCCACGCCGCCCGGTGCGCCCGTGTAGGGCGATGCGGTGGCGGCAGACTCCGTGAGCCCTTTGCGAGTGGCGCTCGCAGCCGGGGGATCCGATTTGACCTTCTTGCTCATATTGCTACCTCGCGTTCGGCTTTCGCCGGTTAGGGGCGGGGCCAGTGATCTCGACCCCATTTGCAACAGAATCGCAGGAACGCTTCGGTCGCCTGAGTTGGCTAGGACACGTAGCAGATCAAATTTTCGTTAATCGATTCAGAGAGTTGTGCGATGGCGAACAGACTTAGGTAAAGACGGACCAGTCCTTTCTAAATGCGAATGATTGTTATTTGCAAAAGCTTCTTGTAGTGTTTGCTCAGGGCATTTCTGAGGGGCTCAAGGTGAAAGTTTCGGATCTCGGTCGTTGCGGTGCATGCATCGGCTTGGCGTTGCTGAGCGCCATTTCTTCGGCTCAGGGACCGGAGGCCGAGGGCGAGGCCGAGGCCGAGATGGCGCAAAGCCCCCTGCCTACCATCGTGGTCATCGGTTCTTCCGGCGAAGACCGGCAGCGCCAACCGGCTGCGAACACGGTGATCACATCCGAGGAACTGCGCCTCCAGCAGCCGCGATCCACCGAGGAGGCGTTACGCAACGTCCCTGGCGTGTCGATCAAGCCCGAGGAAGAGACCGCCATCGTCGCCAATGTCGGTATTCGTGGGTTGAGCTCAGCCGATTACAAAACCCTCATTCTCGAAGACGGCGTGCCCGTTGCGCCGGGGTTGTTCGTGGGCAACGGCCGTTACTACAACCCTCGGATCGAGCGCATGGATAGCATCGAGGTACTGAGGGGCGCCGGGTCTCTTCGTTTCGGCCCCAATACGATCGGCGGCGTCATCAACTACCTGACCAAAACCCCGGAGCCGGGCATCCGAACCGAGCTCCGCGCGGGGTCTTTCAATACCCGCGAATGGGGATTCGAGGCCGGTATGGAATCTGCCTCGGGTGACTCGACCTTCGGACTCGTGGCGAGCCGCGCCGAAAGCGACGGCTTCATGGATAAAGGCTATCGCATGCGCGATGTCATGCTCAAAGCGGGAACCGAGCTCGCGGCGAATCAACGGATCGGCTTCAAATACACGGATTACCAAAACGACGCGAATATCTCCTACCGCGGGATTTTCGTGGCGGAGTATCAGGCAGGGATCGATCGTAACCCTGCACCGGATGATTGGTTTTTGACGGGTCGGCGCTCGGTGGATCTGAGTCACGAATGGACGATCTCCGATCGCGCTCGACTGCATACCCTCGTATTCGGAAGCGACATGCATCGTGACTATTGGCGCTTCGCCACCCACAACAGCGCTTCGGCTGCCGCGAGCCGCTGGATTTATACCGACAACCTGAATGGGAACAATCGAAGCTTCGAGCGTGAAGGCGTGGATAGTCGACTGACCCTAGGGTACAAACTCTTCGGCTTCGATAACGACGCAGAGATCGGTCTTCGTTACATGTCTGAGCGCATGCGAGACGTAACGGTCGCTGCGAACCGTTCGACTCCACGAAGTGGGGTCGTCAATAGAGAAGTGATCGACTCTGCCGAGAGCTGGTCGTTGCATCTGCAGAACCGTTTTTCTTTGACAGATCGATTTGCGATCACGGCTGGCCTGCGTGCAGAGTTCTATGAGCAGCGACGTAAGGACCTCCGAAGAGCAGCGTCCTTGGGTAATCAGGCGACGACCGATAATACTGAATGGCTTCCGGGTCTCGGCATGACCTGGCGTTTGTCTGAAGAGGTTCAGCTCTTCGCGAACACCTATAAGGCCTTTTCTCCGGCATTGAACGGCGATGCGTTAAACGGACTCGAAGATCAGGAATTGCAGGCGGAATACTCAGTCAATGCCGAGATGGGTATGCGAGGGTCGAAAGGAGCCTTGAACTATGAGGCGACGTTGTTTCGGATGGACTTCGATAACCAGATTATTCCGGCCAATAGCAACAG
>JBIJCL010000131.1:0-5631 GCA_044344725.1 Steroidobacteraceae bacterium
CTCGAAGAGCTTCTGGTTGAGCACCACGATCAGCGAGTCGACATGCTCGACGAGTTGCTCGATGCCCTCATCGGCCACGCGCATTTTCTTGCTGCCCTCGAAATCGAAGGGCTTGGTCACCACACCCACGGTCAGGATGCCCATTTCCTTGGCGATCTGCGCGACCACCGGTGCGGCGCCCGTGCCCGTGCCGCCACCCATGCCGGCGGTGATGAACAGCATGTCGCAACCACTGATCATCTCGATGATGCGATCACGATCCTCCATCGCGGCCTGACGACCGACATCGGGGTTTGCGCCGGCGCCGAGACCCTTCGTGATGTTTCCGCCGATCTGCAGCGACGTCTTCACGTTGGAATTCTTCAAGGCCTGCGCATCGGTGTTGATGCACATGAAATCCACGCCCTCTATGCCGGTCTGCACCATGTGCGACACGGCGTTGCCGCCGCCACCGCCCACGCCCAGCACCTTGATTACCGCGCTCTGGCTGTAAGAGTCCATGAGTTCAAACATTGCACGTCGCTCCTGTAGTCGAAGTTGTCAAAATAAAAAACGAAATCAGAAATTGCCCTGGAACCAATCCCGCATGCGCTCCACCATGCTGCGCGCGTTGCCCGCGATCGCCCGAGTGCGCGAACCGCGCGGCACCAGATGATCGCGGCCGTAGAGCAGCAAACCCACACCGGTCGAATGAATCGGATTGCTCGTCACATCGGCGAGGCCGCGTACGCCGACCGGCATGCCGAGACGTACCGGCACGTGAAACACTTCTTCTGCGAGCTCGATCGCGCCTTCCATCTTGGCGCTGCCGCCCGTGAGCACGATGCCCGCCGCGATCACCTCTTCGAAACCGCTGCGCCGCAGCTCTTCGCGAATGAGGCCGAAGAGCTCTTCGTAGCGCGGCTCGACGATCTCGGCGAGCGTTTGCCGCGCGAGGCGTCGAGCGGGCCGATCGCCCACACTCGGAACCTCGATGGTTTCATCGGGATTCGCGAGCTGCGAGAGCGCACAGGCGTAGCGCAGCTTGATCTCCTCCGCGTTCTGCGTGGGCGTGCGCATCGACACGGCGATGTCGTTGGTCACTTGATCACCTGCGATCGGGATCACGGCCGTATGACGGATCGCGCCGTGCGAGAACACGGCGATGTCGGTCGTGCCACCACCGATGTCGACGAGGCAAACGCCAAGGTCTTTTTCGTCGTCGGTGAGTACGGCGTAGCTCGAGGCCAGCTGCTCGAGCACGATGTCATCGACATCCAGACCGCAACGCTGGATGCACTTCTCGATGTTCTGCGCCGCGCTGTCGGCACCCGTCACGATATGCACCTTGGCCTCGAGACGCACGCCGGACATGCCGACCGGATCGCGGATGCCTTCCTGCCCGTCGATGATGAATTCCTGCGGAAGGACATGCAGAATTTTTTGATCTGCGGGGATCGCGACCGCCTTGGCGGCATCGATCACGTGGTCGACGTCGGCGAGCTGGACTTCCTTGTCGCGAATCGCGACGACACCGTGCGAGTTGAGACTTCGGACATGGCTGCCGGCGATGCCGGCGAAGACGGAGTGGATTTCGCAACCGGCCATAAGTTCGGCCTCCTCGACCGCTCGCTGGATCGACTGCACGGTCGATTCGATGTTCACCACCACGCCACGCTTGAGTCCGCGCGAGGGCTGCGAGCCGATGCCGATGATCTCGATGCTGTTGTCGGGCGCAATTTCGCCGACCAGCGCCACCACTTTGGAGGTGCCGATATCGAGACCGACGATGAGTTGTCTTTCTGGTTTCTTCGCCATGTTCCTTAGAGTCCGTCCATCAACCTTCCGACGCGTCGTCGAACTCGTCGACTGCCGCGACCTTGGTACTACCGCGCCAACCGACCGAAAATCCGTTCGTGTAGCGCATGTCCACGTAATTGATCTCGGCAGAGCGCTGCACCACGATGCGCAGTGCAGCCGCCACGAAGCGCTCGAAGCGCTCATCCACCTGGCGTCGCCCGAGGCGGATGCGAACGCCATTGTCGAGATCGATCTCCCACGCGCCGCGGGCATCGAGCCGCAGCGCCGCGATGCGTACGCCACCCTCGACGAGACGACCCTGGATCGCGAGATAGCGCTTCGCGACCAGCGTCTCGGTGCCCTTCGGGCCGGAGAGGCGCGGCAACTCGGGAGGAATGAAACGCGCCTCCGAGAGGAAGAGCTCTCCTCGATCGTTCAGGAGACCGTTTGCGCCCCATCGGGCCGCTGCCACTTGCTCGACGACCCGAACCTGAAGTCCACGCGGCCATGAACGGCCGACGCTCACGGTGTCGACCCAGGGCAAGGACTCGATCCCGCGCTGCACGGTGTCGAGGTCCACGGTGACGAGCCCCGCGTCGTGCACGCGATCGCGGACGGCCTGCTGGACGTCCATCGAGGAGACGCGCTGAAACCGTCCCTGCACCACCACGCGATCGATGGGCTGGTCGAGTGCCGTCACGATCAACCAAAGAAATGCGGCGACCGCGGCGAAGCCCGACGCGCCATACGCGAGTCGGCGCCAATCGATCTCGGGCATCTCCCACGACGCCTTCTCCGCGCGACGTCGGTTGCGGGCTTTCCGATTTGCAAACAGACTCATGTCCACTCTCCTGCCCTCAATCCTTGCGCTGGCGAGCAAAGCTCGTCTCGAGCACGCGCCAGACGAGCGTCTCGAAATCGATGCCGCTCGCGCGCGCAGCCATCGGGACGAGACTGTGATCGGTCATCCCGGGAACCGTGTTGATCTCGAGCAACAACGGTCTGCCGGTCGCGTCCATCATGAAATCGACCCGACCCCAACCCTCGGCGCCGACTGCGGCGAAGGCGCCGAGCGCGAGCGCACCGAGATGTCGTTCGGTCTCGGCCGACAGACCCGACGGGCACTCGTAGACCGTATCCGAGCGCAGGTACTTCGCTTCGTAGTCGTAAAAGGTTTTCGGCGTCGCGATGCGGATCGAGGGCAGCGCTTTGCCATGCAGCACGCCCACGGTGTACTCGGCACCCGGAATGAACGCTTCGGCGAGCACGACATCGTCGGTGGCCGCGGCAGCAGCGTAGGCCGCAGCAAGATCGCCTGCCCGCTCGACCTTCGAGATGCCGACCGAAGAACCCTGGGTCGCCGGCTTCACGAACATCGGCAACCCGAGTCGCGTCAGGGCGGTGTCGAAATCGGCAGGTCCTCGCAGCACCATGAACTCGGCCGTCGAGATACCGACCGCGGCAGCGAGGCGCTTCGTTCGTACCTTGTCCATGCACACGGCCGAACCGAGCACACCACTTCCCGTGTACGGCAAACCCAGGCACTCGAGCGCACCTTGCAAGGTGCCGTCTTCACCACCGGGGCCGTGCAGCGCAATCCACACACGATCGAATCTTTGGTCGAGCAGCGAGGAGAGGGCGACATCGCGCGGATCCACCGCGTGGGCGTCGACACCTTTCCTGATGAGCGCCGCAAGGACGGCCTGACCGGTGAGCAGCGAAATCTCGCGCTCGCTCGAGTGACCGCCGAGCATCACGGCCACCTTGCCGAATTCGCGCGGATCGGTCGCGGCATGCAGGGCTGAAGGATCATGAGCGAGACGCATCAGGCAGCCTCCCCCACGATGCGCACCTCGGTGTCGAGGCGAATGCCGAAACGCTGCACCACAGACTCGCGGACGCGATGGATCAACTGCTCGAGATCGGCCGCGGTCGCCTCGCCGTCATTCACGATGAAATTGGCATGCTTCGGCGAGACGAGCGCCCCGCCGATACGCGTGCCCTTGAGCCCCGCCGCTTCGATGAGTCGAGCGGCGTGGTCGCCCGGCGGATTGGTGAACACCGAGCCGCAACTCCATTCGCCGATCGGTTGCTTCTGCTTGCGCTCGACGAGCAAGTCGCGAATCGCCTCGCTGCTCACGCCCTCTCGCTGTTCGAACTGCAGCGTGGCGCCGAGGAAAGCCTCGCCCTCGAGCGGTGATTCGACGTGTCGATACGACACACGATACTCGGACGCATCGCGCAGACGGATGGTTCCGCTGCGATCGATGACCTCGACACTGCGGACATGGCGCCAGGTCTCGCCTCCGAAGGCGCCCGCGTTCATGGCGAGCGCACCGCCGAGCGTGCCCGGGATGCCGGCAAAGAATTCGGCGGGCCCGAGTCCCCACTTGACGCACTGCCGCGCGATACGCGCACACGGCACACCGGCTTCACACCACACTTCGGTATCACCACGGCGCTCGAGCTCGTTCAAGGCGCCGTGCAAAGAAATGACGGCGCCGCGCAAGCCACCGTCGCGCACGAGAAGATTGCTGCCGAGACCCACCCACCACAAAGGCGCATCGGGGGGTAGCGCGCGCAGGAAATCGGCGAGATCGGCACGATCGCGCGGCTCGAAGAACATCTCGGCCGGGCCACCGACATGCCAGGACGTGTGTCGTGACATCGGCTCATCGAGCGCGAGTCGACCGGCGAACTTCGCCTGCATGGCCATGCGCGAAGTGGCGTCGATTCGAGCCGTGCTCATCGAACGCCCTCCGCGAGTTGCTTCTGCAGGCCGTGAGCGACGGCGCTGATGTTGCCCGCACCCATGGCGAGCACTACATCGCCGGCGCGCAGCAGACCCTGCAGACTCGCTGCAAGCTCTTCGACGCGCGGTACGAACACCGGCTCGATCTGACCGCGCGAACGCACGGCCCGACAGATCGCACGACCGTCGGCACCCGCGATCGGCGCTTCGCCTGCGGCGTACACCTCGGTGACGAGCAGCACGTCGGCGCTCGAGAGCACACCGGCGAAGTCGTCGAGCAGATCCCTCGTACGCGTGTAGCGATGAGGCTGGAAGGCGAGCACGATTCGACGATCGGGATGCGCCTGGCGCACGGCATCGAGTGTCGCCCGGATTTCCGTCGGATGGTGGCCGTAGTCGTCGATGATGACCGCGCTGCCCGAGTCGATGCGCACTTCGCCGACTTGCTGCAGACGACGATCGACGCCTTGGAACTTCGCGAGGCCGCGCTGGATGGCCTCATCCTCGACTCCGAGTTCACTCGCCACGGCGATCGCGGCCAATGCATTCTGGACGTTGTGTCGACCCGGCAGGTTGAGACGAATCGCCAGCGGCGCGGCGTGACCCGGTCGCGCGACGTCGAACATCGTTTGTGGCCCCTGCCGAACCACGTTGATCGCGCGGACATCCGCGCCCTCTTCGATGCCGTAAGTCGTGATGGGACGACCCACCCGAGCCAGGATACCTCGCACTTCCGGATCGTCGGCACACAGCACCGCGAGGCCATAGAACGGCAGGTTGTGCAGGAAATCGACGAAGCTCTGACGGAGGCGATTGAAATCACCCTCGTGCGTACCGAGGTGATCGTTGTCGATATTCGTCACCACGGCGATGAGCGGCTGCAGATGCAGGAACGACGCATCGCTCTCGTCGGCTTCGGCAACGAGATAGCGTCCCGCGCCGAGTCGGGCGTTGGTACCGGCGCTCTTCAAGCGACCACCGATCACGAACGTCGGATCCTCGCCGCCCTCGGCGAGTACGGAGGCGACGAGACTCGTCGTCGTGGTTTTGCCATGCGTTCCGGCGACGGCGATCGCCGATCGGAAGCGCATGAGCTCACC
>JBIJCL010000043.1:0-10449 GCA_044344725.1 Steroidobacteraceae bacterium
TCGGCACCGGCGACATTCTCGGCGGCGTGACCGAAGGTGATCTTCGCGCCGAGTCCCGCGAGACGCTCGGTCACGGCGTTGGGCTTGAGGTCGCTTCCCTGAACGCGATAACCGAGATTCAGCAACACCTCGGCGATGCCACCCATGCCACTGCCGCCGATCCCGACGAAGTGGATGCCGTGGATGCGACGCATACGCTCCATGTTCATGCCGCGAGACCTCCGGCTACGAGACAGGCCTTGGCGAGCGCCTCGGTCGCATCCGGACGCGCGAGCTCGCGAGCGCGCTCGGCCATGCGGCAAAGCTGCGCGCGATCGGTCGCGAGACGCTCGAGTTCCGCTGCGAGTCGCTGCGGCGTCAGTTCGCGCTCGGGCAGGAGCACCGCAGCGCCATGCTCGACGAGGAAACGCGCGTTGCAGGTTTGATGATCGTCGACGGCTGCCGGGAAGGGCACGAGAATGGCAGCGACCCCCGCCGCGGCGAGCTCCGAGACCGTGAGAGCGCCCGCACGGCAGATCACGAGATCCGCTTCGGCATAGGCGGCGGCGATATCGTCGATGAAGGGGCTGACTTCGGCGGAAATCCCGCGCGAGGTGTACGCCTCGCGAGTGCTCTCGAGCGTGCGCACACCGCTCTGGTGACGCACGCGCAGATCGATCTTTCCCGCGAGGGCTGCGACGGCCTCGGGCACGACCGCGTTGAGGCGCTGCGCTCCCTGACTGCCGCCGACGACGAGCACGCGGAGCGGACCCTGCCGCGAACCGTAACGAACGGCCGGCGACGGTAGCCCAAAGAATTCCGTGCGCACCGGATTACCGACCGTGATCGCGCGCACACCTGCTCCGAAACTCCCCGAGAACGCCTCGAGCACGCGCGTGGCGAACCGCGCGAGGATACGGTTGGTGAAGCCGGCGACGGCATTCTGCTCGTGGATGACGAGCGGCCGACGGGCAAGCCATGCGGCAAGTCCGCCCGGCCCGGTGACGTAGCCTCCCAAGCCGACGACCACGCGTGGCTGGTGACGTCGCACGGCGGCGAGGGCTTGCCACAACGCGCGAGCAAGACGGATCGGCGCCGCGAGCAGCGTCGAGAGACCCTTGCCACGCAGCCCCCCGATGTCGATCCACTCGACCTCGATACCCGCCGCGGGTACGAGGCGTGCTTCGATGCCCGCACGCGTGCCGAGCCAAACGATCTCGATATCCCGAGCGCGCAGCAGATCCGCCAACGACAGCGCTGGGAATACGTGTCCGCCGGTTCCGCCCGCCATGATCATGATGCAGGGCTTGCTCACGCTTCGACCGCCTCCCCTGCTGCGCCACGCATACGCACGGCGCTGTCACCGCGCAGGCTCGCGGCAGTCGTTCCACGCGAGGCTTGCGCAGCCTCGTGGTACACCCGCAGCACGATGCCCACCCAGGCGAGCGTGACGATCAAGCTCGAGCGTCCATAACTCATGAACGGCAAGGTCAACCCTTTGGTCGGCAGCGCACCCATGTTCACGCCCATGTTGATGAAGGCCTGGATCGCGACCCAGATGCCGAAGCCGGCTGCGAGGTAGGACTGGAATTTGAGACCCGCCTCGTTGGCGAGCCGCGCGATGTAGAGCGCGCGCCAAGCGAGCGCGACGAAAAGACCGATCGTGAGCAGCACGCCGAAGAGACCGAGTTCCTCGGCCAGCACCGCGAACAGGAAATCGGTGTGCGCCTCCGGCAGATAGAAGAGCTTCTGCACGCTCTCGCCAAGCCCTACTCCGGTCCAACCGCCGCGTCCGATGGCGATCAGGCTCTGCGTGAGCTGGAAACCACTATCGAAGGGATCTTCCCAAGGATTTCTGAACGAGGTGAGACGACGCAGACGGTACGGCGAGGACACCGCCACCGCGGCAAGAAGGCCTGCACCGATGACCGCGAGACCGATGACATCCCGCCAGCGGGCGCCGGCCACGAAGAGCACGCCGAAGGCCGTCGCCGTGAGCACCACCGCAGCGCCGAAGTCCGGCTCCATCAAAAGCAGACCAAAGAATATCCCAACCACGAGCAGGGGTTTGATGAGTCCCATCAACGAACTACGCAATTCGGACTCACGACGGACGGCGTAGCTGGCGATGAAGATGAGCACCATCACGCGAGCCGCTTCGGAGGCCTGGAAGTTGAACCCGGCGAGGCGGATCCAGCGACGGCTACCGTTCACCGAGTGACCGATGCCGGGGATGAGCACGGCGACGAGCAGGATCCCGGCGAGCGCGAGCAGCAACAACGCGGATTTTTCTAGCCATTCGGTTCGTATCGCGAACGCGAACGACGCGGCGATGGCCCCGGCCACGACGAGCACGAACTGCCGCTCGAGATAGAGGAAGGGATCGCCTGCCTCTTTGCTCGCGATCGACATCGAGGCGGAGGTGACGACCACGAGGCCGAGGAGCACGATCGACGAGACGATCAGCAACATCACCTGATCGAGGTGGATGGTCGTGGGACGAGCGCCGCCGCGAGCGGGCAAAGTGAACGTACTCATGAGGGCAACCTCCCGACGGCCGCAGCGAATCGCTCGCCGCGCTCGGCGTAATCACGAAACATGTCGAGGCTCGCGCACGCAGGCGAGAGCAGGACGATCTCACCCGATGCAGCGCGTTGGGCAGCCTCATCCACCGCCTCTTCGAGCGACGCGCATCGCACGATCTCGCAGGAATCTTTGAGCACGTCGGCGAGCCGCGAGGCATCGCGCCCGATCAGCAACGCCACACGCACCCGACCCGCGAGCGTCGAGGCGAGCGGAGCGAAGTCCTGACCCTTGCCATCACCGCCGGCGATGAGCAGCAAGGTGCCCGGCATTCCCGATACGGTGGCCACGGTGGCGCCGACGTTCGTACCCTTGGAATCATTGATGTACCGCACTCCGCGCTTCTCGCCGACCCACTGTGAGCGATGCGGAAGTCCGGCGAACTCGCGCAATTCATCGAGCATGGGAGGCAAGGGCAAACCGCAGGCCTCGCCGAGCGCGAGGGCCGCGAGTGCGTTGGCGGCGTTGTGCAAGCCGGCGAGGCGCATCGCCGACAGCGCAAGCACGGGACGGCCACGCACGGCGAGCCATCGCTCGCCGCCCTCCTCGATCAAAGAATAGTCGGCGCCGGTTGCGCCCTCGACCGAAAACCCGACGACATGACGCGCCTCATCGCGCGGCATCGCGCGGACCCACGCGTCATCGACGTTGACCACAGCCGTCTCGCAACGACGGAAGATGCGCGCCTTGGCTGCCGCATACGCTTGCATCGATCCGTGACGGTCGAGGTGGTCCTCAGAGAGATTGAGCACCGTCGCGGCCAGCAACTTCAGCGAATGCGTCGTCTCGAGCTGGAAGCTCGACAGCTCGAGCACGTACAACTCCGGCACGGAGGCGCTGAGCAGATCGAGCACCGGCGTACCGAGGTTGCCACCGACCGACACCTTTCGGCCGGCGCGCGCCGCCATGCGACCGACCAAGGTCGTGACCGTGCTCTTGCCGTTCGTACCGGTGATACCGACGACGGGTGCCTTCACCTCTCGCGCGAAGAGCTCGACATCGCCGACGACCTCGAGGCCGCGGGCGAGCGCTTCGGCGATCAGCGGCTCATCGAGAGCGATCCCCGGTGACGCCACGACGATCTGCGCGCGCTCGAGCAGCGCGGCATCGAGCCGCCCGAAGCGACACTCGGCCTCGGGTGCCACCGCGGCGAGCTGTTCGCGACCCGGCGGCTCGGCGCGCGTATCGGTCACCGCGATCCGCCAACCGCGCTCGGCGAAGTGACGCGCCGCCGACACCCCGGTCTTACCGAGGCCGACGATTAGCGCCTTGCGATGTTCGAGGGCGTGGGTCATCTGAGTTTGAGCGTGGCGAGTCCGGCGAGCACGAGGAAGAACGTGATGATCCAGAAACGCACGATCACCTTGGGTTCGGCCCACCCTTTCAATTCGAAGTGGTGGTGGATCGGCGCCATCCTGAAAATGCGCTTGCCCGTGAGCTTGAACGAGGCGACCTGCAGGATCACCGAGGCCGTCTCGAGCACGAAGATGCCGCCCATGACGAGCAGTACCACCTCTTGCCGGACGATGACCGCGATGGTGCCGAGTGCGGCGCCGATGGATAGCGCACCAATGTCACCCATGAACACCTGGGCGGGATAGGTGTTGAACCAAAGAAATCCGAGTCCTGCACCGACGAGCGCGGCGCAGAAGATCAGCAGTTCGCCGGCCTGAGGCACGGCCGGGATGGCGAGATATCCGGCAAACACGGCATTGCCGGCCGCATAGGCGAACACTCCGAGCGCTGCGGCGACCATCACGGCCGGCATGATCGCGAGGCCGTCTAGTCCATCGGTGAGATTCACCGCGTTGCTCATACCGACGATCATCAGATACGTCAGCAGAATGAACCCGAAGGCGCCGAGCGGCAGAGCGAATTCCTTGATGAGCGGCAGGTAGAGCGTGGTGTTGACCGGCGAGTTCGAGGTCTGCCAGAGGGCGATGGCCGCAGCGAGACCACCCACGGATTGCCAGAAATACTTGTAGCGCGCGATCAGCCCCTTCGGGTTCCGCTTGACCAGCTTGAGGTAGTCGTCCCAGAACCCGACGAGTCCAAATACCAGCGTCACCGCGAGAACGATCCAGACGAACCGGTTGTTGAGGTTCGCCCACAGCAGCGTGGAGACCACGATGGCCACGAGGATGAGCAGACCCCCCATGGTCGGCGTCCCGACTTTCTTCTGATGGGCTGCCGGAATGTAATCGCGAACGACCTGTCCGATCTGGTCGCGCGTCAGCTTTGCGATCATCCAAGGACCGACGGCCAAGGAAATCACGAGCGCCGTGACCGCAGCGAGAATCGCCCGAAAGGTGAGATACGAAATGACGTTGAACGCCGAGATCGACTCGGCGAGCCACTGTGACAACCAAAGCAGCATTTAGTGCATCTCCACTGAGGACTTTTCGGACTCGAGAGCCGCAACGACACGCTCGAGACGATTGCTACGAGACCCTTTGACGAGGACGCGGACATCCGAGGCGAGCTCTCGATCGACGGCCTCGGCCACCGCAGCGGTATCCGCGTGCCACACCGCGCCCTCGCCGAAACTCTCGACCGACAGCTTGGTGGCCTCGCCGACGGCGAAGAGCCGCTCGACGCCATGTGCGCGCGCATAGCGCCCGGCCTCGAGATGCGCTTCGCGCGAAAAGTCGCCGAGCTCGCCCATCTCGCCGAGCACCAAGAATCGTCGACCGCCGAGGGCCTCGAGTACGTCGATCGCCGCCTGGAGAGAACTCGGGTTCGAGTTGTAGGAGTCGTCGATGATCCAGGCGCCTTGGCGGGCACCACGCAGCTGCAGTCGACCTTTGACCGCGCGCATGCGCGCGAGGCCGAGGGCGATGTGGTCGAGCGTCGCACCCGCTGCACTCGCGGCTGCAGCGGCGCCCAGCGCGTTGAGCACGTTGTGCTTGCCCGCCAGATGCAGCGTGATGGCCTTCTCGCCTACAGGCGATACCAGCGTGAAGCGGGTGAGAAACCCTTCGGCGCCCACTGCCGTATGGATGTCGCGCGCGGTGAAATCGGCTTTCGAGCCGAGACCGAAGGTCACGATGCGTGCGATCGTCATATCGCGCCACAGACCCGCGAAAGCGTCGTCCACGTTGAGGATCGCCGTGCCGTCCTGGCTGAGCGCAGCGAAGAGCTCACCTTCGGCACGTGCGGCACCTTCAAGACTGCCGAAGCCCTCGAGATGCTCGGCGCCTGCATTCGTCACGATGCCGATCACCGGTGACGCGAAACCTGCCAGCTGCGCGAGCTCCCCGGGGTGATTCGCACCCATCTCGATGACGGCATGCCGATGGGAGGAATCGAGTCGCAGCAGCGTGAGCGGCACGCCGATATGGTTATTGAGGTTGCCTGCCGTCGCGAGCGTCGCGCCGCAGCACGAAAGAATCGAAGCGATCATTTCCTTGGTGGTCGTTTTGCCGTTACTGCCGGCGACGCCGACGAGCGGCATCGTGAACCGCTCCCGCCAGCGCTGCGCCCCGCGCTGCAACGCCACGAGCGCATCATTGACGAGCACGAGAGAGAAGTCCGCCGGGCCCTCGCGTTCGGCGATCGCACCCACGGCGCCTTTCGCTGCGGCCTCCGACAGATATTCGTTGCCATCGAACCGCGGTCCGCGCAGGGCGACGAACAACTGCCCCGATGCGAGCGTGCGCGTGTCGGTGTTCACCGACGAGAACGCACGATCGACGCCGATCAGGCGACCCCCGCAATCTTTGGCGATGTCAGCGAGCCGACGCATCGGGTGTTCCGTAGATCGAATGGATGATCTCGCGATCACTGAACGGGCGGCGCTCGGCGCCGACGATCTGATAATTCTCGTGACCCTTGCCTGCCACGAGCACGACATCGCCCTCGCGGGCGCCGGCCAACGCGTGACGGATCGCCTCTCCACGATCGTGGATGACCGTGGCGCGTATGCCTTGCGGCAAGCCTGCGATGATGTCCGCGGCGATCCCCGCGGCAGACTCGCTGCGCGGATTGTCGTCGGTGATGACGATGCCATCGGCCATCGCCGCTGCGACGCCCGCCATCAGCGGCCGCTTGCCCGCATCACGATCGCCGCCGCAGCCGAAGACGAGATGCAGCTTGCCGCGGCAATGCGCCCGAGCGGCGCGCAGCGATTTGGCGAGCGCATCGGGCGTATGCGCGTAGTCGACGATCGCGAGCGCCCTGCCCGTCGCAGTCAGCGCCTCCATGCGTCCGGCCGGCGCACGACATTCGGCGAGCGCGCGCAAGGCGGGCTCGAGTGCAACGCCCAAGGCGCGCAGCAACCCGAGCGTCACCAAGGCATTCTCGACGTTGAATTCGCCGATCAGCGGCAGGGTCACCGCGTGCCGCGCAGCCTCCAGCGATCCCTCGCGACACTCGATCGTGAACGAGAGCCCCTCTGGTAACGCCTTGATCTCGGCAGCGAGTAGCGATCGAACGCCCGGAGCGCGCGAACGGATGTCGTCGATGGCGGCGATCCCCGCGGCGGTACGCGCGGTCAGTGTGAGCGGCAGCGTGTTCGCGTGACGTCGCGCGAGTTCGGCACCGAATGCATCGTCGACGTTGATGACCCCCGCCTCGAGCTTGGGGGTATCGAAGAGGCGAGCCTTCGCCGCTCCGTAGGCCTCCATCGTACCGTGATAATCGAGATGGTCGCGGGTCAGATTCGTGAACGCCGCCACGCGGAATCGTACGCCGGCGACCCGATGCTGATCGAGCGCGTGCGAGGAGACCTCCATCGCCACGCACTCGGCACCGGCCTCGCGCATCGCTGCGAGTTGACGCTGCACACTCACGGCATCCGCCGTCGTGTACTCCCCCGCTACGACCTCATCGGGCGCCATGCCCACGCCGAGCGTCCCCATGTAGGCCGATTTCGAATCGCAGCGCGTCAGCGCCTGCGCGAGCAACCAAGCCGTCGTCGTCTTGCCGTTGGTGCCGGTGATTCCGGCGACGCGCAAGGTCTCGGAGGGCAGATCAAAGAATTTTCCTGCGATGGAACTAGCGACCGTCGAAAGTTTTTCGACCGACTGAGCGTGTACGGCCGAGGGGACGGTGGGCTCAGATACACCCGGCGCAGGCTCCCAGAGCACCGCTCGCGCCCCACGCGAAATCGCCTCGGGCAGCGCCGCGAGTCCGTGCGTGCGTCGACCGGCGCAGGCGAGGAAAAGTCCGCCCTCTGAAACCGTTCGACTGTCGAGACTGAGATCGGTCACCCGAATCGAGGTCGACACATCCGCGATACCGCTGCAGAGATCGGCAAGTTGGCGCGCACGGGCGCCCATCAGCGCAGACCTCCGGTTGCCGGGCGACGCGAGGCATCGGCCGTCGCGATGTTCTGTGGCAGATCGGCGGGCGTGGGCGCCGCCTCGGGCATTTCGTCGACGGGCATGTCGATCGGCGCATCCGGCGCCACGGCGAGCAGTCGCAATGCACCACCGACGACGCCAGAGAACACCGGTGCCGCCACATCACCGCCGTAATAGAGGCCGCCGGAGGGCTCGTCGATCACGACGACTGTCGCGAGACGCGGATTGCTCGCCGGAGCGAGCCCCGCGAAGACGGCGAGATAACGATTGGTCGAGTAGCCGCCCGCACTCGCTTTCCAAGCCGTGCCCGTCTTGCCGGCCACGGTGTAACCCGGAATCGAAGCGCGCTTGCCGGTGCCGACGTCGGACACCACGCTTTGCAGCATGCGCACGACGTCGCGACTCACCTGCTCCGGCAGGACCCGCTCACCGTCCACCGCCTGATCGACCCGCGTGAACGACACGGGTCGCTGCAAACCGTAGGCACCGAGCGTGGCGTAGGCATGCGCGATCTGCAGCGGTGTCGCCGAGAGTCCGTAACCATAGGACACCGTCGCCGTGGTGATCGGACGCCAGTGCGCGTACTGGCTCAACAACCCCGCCGACTCACCCGGGTAACCGCTCGTCGTCACGCGACCGAACCCGAGACGACTCAGCGTACCGTGCAGCGCCTCCGGTCCGAGATTGAGTGCGATGCGCGTCATCGCAACGTTCGAGCTCCTCGCCAAGGCCGTCGACAGGTCGATGGCACCGAGGTTGTTCTTGTCCTCGATCATCTTGATGCCAACCTTCACCATGCCGGGGTTGGTATCGATGATGCTCGTCGGGGTGTATTTGCCCGATGCCAGCGCGGCGGCGACGACGAAGGGCTTGATGGTCGAGCCCGGCTCGACGAGATCGGTCACCGCGCGGTTCTTGTATCCCGCAGGCTTCAACTGCGCGCGATCATTCGGGTTGAACGTCGGCTGATTGACCATGGCGAGCACTTCGCCCGTGGTCACGTCGATGACCACCACCGAGCCTGCCCGGGCGCGATGCGTCTGGATCGCGGCCTTCAACTCACGATAGGCGAGATATTGGATGCGCATGTCGATCGACAGCTGCATGTTGCGACCCGCGCGCATCGGGCGGATGCTCTCGACCGTCTGCACGGTGCGACCGAGGTTGTCCTGAATCACCCGCTTCGCGCCATGCTCGCCCGCGAGCCAGTGGTCGTAGGCGAGTTCCAACCCTTCTTGACCCGCATCGTCGATCGAGGTGAACCCGAGGACGTGACCCGTCACCTCGCCCGCCGGATAGTAACGACGATATTCGCGCGTGAGATGGACGCCGGGAATGTCGAGCGCCCGAACCTTGGCGGCATCGGCAGGCTGCAGGTGACGCGCGACGTAGAGAAATTTCCGATCGAGCTTCGTCGTGACGAAGCGCGTCAACTCCTCGGGGTCGCGGCCGAGCGCACGCGCGAGGTTCGGAATCTGATCGTTGGCGAGCGTGAGCTCACGCGGGTTGACCCACACCGAATCGACCGGGGTGCTGACGGCGAGCGGCTCGCCGGCGCGATCGGTGACGCTGCCACGATGCGCGACGACCGAGGCCACGCGCGTGAAGCGTTCATCGCCCTGTCCGCGCAGGAAAGCGCTTTCCACGAACTGCAGCGTCGCCGCTTTCCAGACCAGGACGGCGGCTCCGCAGGCGACCAGAACGACGATCACGAGGGTGCGTGAGGTGAACGAGGGATTCGGCGTTTCGGGTTTGCGAGAGAGCCCGCTGCGCGAGGATCGCGCACCTCCGCGCTGTCCCGCAGCCGGTCGACGCGATTCCGATTTTCCGAAGGGCCAGCGGATCACGGTGCGACCACCTCGATCTGCTTCGGTGGCGGCGTGCGCATGCCGAGATTGGCGGCGGCGACATTCTCGACGAAGGCGTGAGTGGACCACGCACTCTGCTCGAGCTGCAGCTGACCCCACTCGATTTCGAGACGGTCACGCTCGCGATTGACCTTCTCGAGTTCGACGAAAAGTTCGCGTGCACGGTGCTTGACGAAGATCGCGCCGGCGGCCGAGGCGAGGACGATCAGCCACAAGAGCGGAATCAGCATGGCGACGGCTCGGCGACTCGACAAGTTCATGCGACACCTCCGGCCATCGGATCGAGTTTCTCGGCCACGCGCAGCACCGCGCTGCGCGAGCGCGGATTGCGCGCGATCTCCGCCTCGGTGGCGCGACGCTTGCGGCCGACCTCGCGCATGACGGGGCGCGCCGCAGGCGGAATCACCGGAAATCCTGCGAAGATCGGGTCGACCGTGCTCTTTCCGCGGATGAATTGTTTGACCATCCGGTCCTCGAGCGAGTGGAAACTGATCACGGCAAGTCGCCCGCCCGGCGCCAGTACGGTGAGCGCCGCTTCGAGCGCGGTCCGAAGCTGCCCGAGCTCGTCGTTGATGAACATGCGGATCGCCTGGAAGGTGCGCGTCGCCGGATGCTTGCCGTCGCGTGTGCGCACCGCGCGCTGCACGATGGCGGCGAGCTGTGCGGTGCGCTCGATCGGCGCCTCCGCGCGCGCGGCGACGATCGTCGCTGCAATG
>JBIJCL010000154.1:0-4984 GCA_044344725.1 Steroidobacteraceae bacterium
TCGTCGACCTCGGCGGCAATGCAGAAGGTTTCGTGTCCCGTGCGGACATGATCATGCGCGAACAGGTCAAACCGCAGGATCGCATCAAGGCCTTCCTCAAAGAAGTACGCTCGGAGCCGCGAGGACCGCAGCTTTTCCTGACCCGATCTGCCCCGGAGTTTCTCATCGAGCTCTTCAAGCTCGAGGTTCCGGAAGTCGGTCAGGGCCTCATCCAGATCCTGGGCGCCGCCCGGGACCCCGGCATTCGCGCCAAGATCGCCGTTCGCAGCAACGATCCGCGTATCGATCCGGTCGGTGCCTGCGTCGGCATGCGCGGTTCGCGTGTGCAGGCCGTTTCGAACGAAATCGCCGGTGAGCGTGTCGACATCATTCCTTTCGACGAAAACCCTGCGCAGTTCGTGATCAATGCGATGTCGCCGGCGGAGGTCATTTCCATCGTCGTCGACGAAGACTCGCACAGCATGGATATCGCAGTCTCCGAAGAAAAGCTCTCTCAGGCCATCGGTCGCGGCGGTCAAAATATTCGACTCGCGAGCCAGCTGACGGGTTGGGAGCTCAACGTCATGACGGAGTCCGACGCCGAGGCCAAGAGCGAGTCCGAAGCGCGCGCCCTCGTCGAGAACTTCATGAAGCAGCTCGATGTCGACGAAGACGTCGCCACCATCCTCGTGCAAGAGGGTTTCTCGACGGTCGAAGAGATCGCCTACGTCCCGCAGGGCGAGCTCACTGCCATCGAAGAGTTCAACGAAGATATCGTCAAAGAATTGCGTAGTCGCGCACGAGACGTATTGCTGACGCAGGCGATCGCAAGCGAAGAGAGCATCGATTCGCAGATTCCGTCCGATGACCTCTTGCTGCTCGAGGGCATGCAGCCCGATCTCGCCCTTGCGCTCGCGCGTCGGGGCGTTCGCACGCGGGAAGATCTCGCAGAGCAGGCGGTCGACGATCTGCTGGACATTCAGGGGCTCACGGCCGACGAGGCTGGCAAGCTCATCATGAAGGCCCGCGAACATTGGTTCGCGCCGGGCCACGGCTGAGTAGACCCCACAGGAACCTGATATGGCTGATGTAACGGTTGCCCAATTTGCCGAGGTACTCAAGGTACCGGTCGAGAAGCTGATCACTCAGCTTGCTCAAGCCGGTATCGAAGTAAGCGGTCCGAACGATCGCATCAGCGACGATGCGAAGCTCGTGCTGCTGACCCATCTGCGGCGAAGTCATGGTCAGGCGGAAGAGTCGGGCCCCGCTGTCGCGGCCCCTCGCAAGATCACTTTGCAGCGCAAGCAGCAAAGCGAGATCAAGCTCGCCGGCGGTGCCGGTCGTGCGCGCACCGTCAACGTCGAAGTGCGCGTCAAGCGCACCTACGTCAAACGCGACGTCCTCGAGGAGCAGGCCAAAGCGCTGGGTGAGGATTCCGAATCCAAGCGCCGCGAGGCCGAAGAAGCCGCCCGTATCGAGCGAGAGCGGCAAGAGCACGAGCGGCGTGAGGCAGAGCGACTCGAGGCGGAAAACCGTCGTCGAATCGAAGAAGAAGCCGCTGCGCGGCGTGCGGCCGACGAAGCGCGTCGGGCGGCCGAGCAGCGCGAGCGCGATCAGGGTGACACAGATAAATCTGGTCGGGCCAAAACCCCCGCGGCAACCCCCGAGGCGGCGCGTGCGGCGGAGGCTCGTCCTGGCAAAACGACGACTGCCGATGCCGAGCGTGACAAGCGTACGCGCTATGGTCGCGAAGAGTTGCACGTCAGCACCGATGCCAGTTCGCGGCTCAAGAAAAAGAAGAAGATTCGCGAGCGCAAGGCGCCGGTCGGAATGGAGCAGCGTCACGGATTCGAACTACCCACTGCCCCCGTCATACGCGAGGTCGTGATCGGCGAGACCATCACGCCACAAGAGCTCGCTCAAAGAATGGCAGTCAAGGCCACCGAAGTCATCAAGGCCATGATGAACATGGGCGTGATGGCGACCATCAACCAGCCGATCGATCAGGACACGGCCGTCCTCGTCGTCGAAGAGATGGGTCACACCGCCAAGATTCTCAAAGAAAACCAGCTCGAAACCGACATCCAAGGTGCCGGCGGAGAGTCTGTCGAGATGTTGCCGAGGCCGCCTGTCGTGACCGTGATGGGTCACGTCGACCACGGTAAGACCTCGTTGCTCGATTACATCCGGAAGACCAAGGTTGCCTCGGGCGAAGCCGGTGGCATCACCCAGCATATCGGTGCGTATCACGTCGAGACGCCGAAGGGAGGCGTGACCTTCCTCGATACGCCGGGCCACGCGGCCTTCACGGCGATGCGTGCTCGCGGTGCGAAGGCGACCGACGTGGTGATTCTCGTGGTGGCGGCGGACGATGGCGTCATGCCCCAGACCATCGAGGCCATCCAGCACGCGCGAGCGGCGGGTGTGCCCATCGTGGTCGCGGTCAATAAAATCGACAAGAACACAGCCGATCCCGATCGCGTTCGTACCGAGCTCTCCAAGCAGGAAGTCATTCCGGAAGAGTGGGGCGGCGATACGATGTTCGTGAATGTGTCGGCGTTCACCGGGCAAGGCATCGACCAATTGCTCGATGCGATTTTGCTGCAGGCTGAAGTGCTCGAGCTCAAGGCGCCGGTCACGGGTCTTGCGGCGGGCATCATCGTCGAGGCCAGCGTCGAGAAAGGACGGGGTGCCGTGGCGACCGTGCTCGTGAAGAAAGGCACGCTCAAACTCGGTGATCCGATCATCGCGGGTCAAGAGTTCGGTCGCGTTCGTGCGATGTTCGACGAGACGGGCAAGAGCGTGGACGAGGCCAAGCCCTCGATGCCCGTTCTCGTGCTCGGATTGTCGGGCGCACCGAACGCGGGTGACGAAATGCTCGCAGTCGAGAGTGAGCGCAAGGCTCGCGAAGTCGCGCTCTACCGTCAGGGCAAGTTCCGCGACGTCAAACTGGCGAAGCAGGCCGCCGCCGTCGGCGACGTGTTCTCGCAGATGGCCGAAGAAAAAGCGGGCGTCATCAGCGTCGTCATCAAGGCGGATGTCCAAGGTAGTGCCGAAGCGCTGCGCGACTCTCTCACCAAGCTCTCCACCGACGAGGTTCAGGTCAAGGTCGTCGCGAGTGGCGTCGGCGGTATCACCGCCTCGGACGTACAGCTCGCTGCCGCCTCCAAGGCGATGGTGCTCGGCTTCAACGTCCGTGCCGACTCCGGTGCGCGCGAAGCGGTCAAGGAAACCGGCATCGACATCCGCTATTTCTCGATCATTTACGAAGCCATCGACGACATCAAACAACGCATGAGCGGTTTGCTCGCTCCGGAGATCAAGGAGCAGATCGTCGGTACCGCGCAGGTTCGCGACGTATTCCGATCGAGCAAGTTCGGCGTCGTAGCGGGTTGCCTCGTCATCGAGGGCGCGGTCAAGCGCAACAACCCGATCCGTGTGCTGCGCGATAACGTCGTCATTTTCGAAGGCGCACTCGAATCGCTTCGTCGTTTCAAAGACGATGTCGGCGAAGTTCGGGCAGGCACCGAGTGCGGTATCGGCGTGAAGAACTATCAGGACGTTCGCGTCGGCGACCAGATCGAGTGTTACTCACGCGTCGAAGTCGCGCGCGCGATCGCTTGATCGACGGGCGTTCCGTGAAAATGCTTCCGTGACCAGCAAGGCCCGACAGCAACGCGTCGAGTCCGAATTGCAGCGGGTGGTCGCTGAGCTCGTGGCTCGCGAGGTCAAAGATCCCCGAGTGGGGATGGTGACTATCACCGCCGTGCAGGTGGCATCCGATATGGGCTCGGCCCGCGTGATGTTCGTGCCTTTTGGCGATCGTCATTCGGCGGAGGAAGTTGGCGAGGGATTGCGCCGTGCCGCAGGGTTCCTGCGCGGTGAAGTCGGTCGTCGACTCGGTTTGCGCCATGCGCCACGGCTCGATTTCGAATACGACGAAAGTATCGAGCGTGCCGATCGTCTGACCCGTCTCATCGATCACGCGGTTCGCAACGATCAAGACGATCCGAGTTCCGGCGGCCAATCACGTTGAGCGACGGCATTCTGCTTCTCGACAAGCCCTTGGGCTTGTCCTCGACGGCCGCAGGGCTGCGTGTTCGCAGGATGTTGGGTGCGAGCAAGGCGGGACATGTCGGCAGCCTCGATCCACTTGCGACGGGCATGCTTCCGATTTGCGTCGGCGAGGGCACTAAGCTCGCCAGTGAAATTCTCGAGGGTGACAAGGTCTATCGGTTTCGTATCGCCCTTGGCAAGCGGACCTCGACCGGTGACGCGGAGGGCGAGGTCGTCGAGGAATCGCCCGTTCCGCCATTACAGATTGCTGAGATCGACGAGGTGTTGCGTCGATTCATCGGTGAGACCTCGCAGATTCCGCCGATGTATTCGGCCATCAAGCAAGGGGGCGTCCCCTTGTATCGCCGTGCGCGGGCCGGAGAAACCGTCGATCGCCCGGCGCGAAAAATTCGTATCGAATCACTCGAACGACTCGAGCTCGGGCGGGATTCCCTCGAATGTCGGGTCGTGTGCGGTAAAGGGACATATGTTCGGGTGCTCGCGGAAGACATCGCCGCGGCGCTCGGGACTGTCGGACACGTCGTCGAGCTTCGCCGAGAGAGCGTCCAGCCTTTTACGTCGGAGCGGTTGGTGACGCTGGAGCAGATCGACTCGACGAGGGGTGTGGGACTGCCTTGGGTAACGCTGGACGAGGCGGTCGGACACCTGAGGCTGGTGACCCTTGCGCCGGAGGCGGCGAGGCGGATGCGCCAGGGCCAGGTGGTCGAGGCCCCCGAGGCGCTGCGGTTTGCCTTGGGGGAGACGGTGAGGCTCCATGCGCCAGGGGCGGTTTTCATGGGACTTGGACGGATTGCCGCCCCCGGCAGGGTCGCACCCAAGCGACTTGTGGCGGAAAAGGCCAGCGAGTACAATCCGCCGCCTTCAACACGACCGTAACTATCAAGATTTAAAAGGGTTTTTCAGAATGCCTCTCAGTACAGAGAAAAAG
>JBIJCL010000155.1:0-4980 GCA_044344725.1 Steroidobacteraceae bacterium
GACATGGTCATGCCGAAGCGCGGGCCGAGGGGGGAGACTTCTACCGCGCTCTGAGCGTACAAGGCCGGGCGGAAATCCTTCGCGCGGGCACGACACTCAGCGCCCGCATTCCCGCACCCGATTCAATGCTCGCGAGCGAGGCCCAACGCACTCGAGAGACTGCACAGCTTTTACACGCGCACCTCAAGTCCGTCGCAGTCATCGAGACCTCGAAGGCGCTCTATCACGCGAGCTCTTCGACGCTCCTCGAAGTCATCGGGAGCACGCCGAAGTCGGTTCAGCATCTGCTGCTCGTCGGTCATAACCCGGGACTCTCCGAGCTCGCACTGCGATGGGCTCGGCAATTTGAGACCTATGCGGACTTCGGGGGGTTCGGCACGGCCGAATGGTGTTCGGTGACCTTCGACACCGATGACTGGAGCGCGATCAGCTCGCCACTCGACGCCGTGTTTGGCTGAGCGCGCGACGCACGAAATCCCGAGGCACCGTGGTCTTCGGTGCCTTCTTCACATGAGGCAGGAACCACTCGCGCACGTCACGATCGAGCGCAACGCCATGCATGTAGTTGTAGAGCGCCGCATTGAGCGCTTCGCCGAGCGCGTCGTGGTCGACGCCCGTCGGGTCGATGAAATTGACGTCGTTGCGCGCGAAACCACCCTTCGGCAAGGGCTCGAGTGACACACCGTAGGCCGCCGGATCTCGCCCCACGGGCGAGTGTACGGTGCAGGTGTAACGATGAAAAAAGCCTGACTGAATGCAGCCTTCCATAAAAAGCTGCCGCACATATTCGAGCGAATCGACGGTCTCTGCCACGGTCTGCGACGGAAATCCGTACATCAGATACGCATGTACCAGCACGCCCGCGTCGCTGAACGCGCGCGTCACCTGTGCCACCTGCGCCACGGACACGCCTTTCTTCATGAGCGTGAGCAACCGATCGGAGGCGACCTCGAGACCGCCGGTGATGGCGATGCAGCCACTTGCGGCAAGCAATTCGCAAACTTCAGGCGTGAAGGATTTTTCGAAGCGGATGTTTCCCCACCAGGAGATCTGGCGATCGCGTCGCAACAGCTCTTGCGCCATGGCCTTCAGCGCCTTGGGCGGCGCGGCTTCATCGACGAAGTGAAACCCTGTCTCTCCCGTTTCCTCGATGATGCGATCGATCCGGTCGACCAGCACCGACGCGTTGGCAGTCTCGTAGCGTGAGATGTAGTCGAGCGAAATATCGCAAAAGCTGCACTTCTTCCAATAGCAACCATGTGCGACCGTGAGTTTGTTCCACCGACCGTCCGACCACAGACGATGCATGGGGTTGAGCATGTCGAGCAGCGAGAGATATCGCCGCAGCGGCAGTCCGTCCCAGGTCGGCGTACCGACTTCAGCGAACGGTACGTCGGACTCTCCGACGTCGAGGTACCGCACCTTCCCCGCCTCGCGCACGAACGTCCGCACGAGCTGATCCGACGGGCGGAGCCCCTGCCACGCTTCGATGAGCGCAAGCAGCGGACGCTCTCCGTCATCGAGTGTCACGTAATCGAAGAAATCGAAGACTCGCGGATCGGCGAGTTCGCGAAGCTCCGTGTTGACGTAGCCGCCGCCGAGCACGATCGTGGTCTTCGGCGCGACCTCACGCACCGACTGCGCGATACGAAACGCCCCATACACCGCACCCGGAAACGGTACCGATACCAACACGATGTCTGGCTGATGTCGCCCGATGGCCTCGAGGGTGATGGCATGCAGCCATTTGTCGATCAGCGTACGCGGCGCCTCGAGCGCTGTCGCAAGCGGATCAAACGTGGGTGCGCTCGCCGCGAGTCGCTCGGCATAGCGCACGAATTCGAAACGCGGGTCGATCGCCTCGCGCAGCACATCGGCGATATCGTTGAGATAGAGCGTGGCGAAATGGCGCGCGCGGTCGCTGGTGCCGAGCGCACCGAACGCCCACGCAAGCGGGTCGCCATCCTCATGCTCCGCCACGTAGTTCTCGAGCGAGAAGAACCGCGACCCCTCGGGCAAGAACTGGCGCGAAGCGATACGGTGCGCGAGCGTCGTATCTCGGCCCTGCAAAAACGCGATCACACCGTCGATGGTCGCGTGGTATCGGTCGAACTCTGCAAGAAAGCGGCTCGCATGAGGCCCGCGCCGTCGTTTCGGAACACGCTCACAGACTCCGCGAACCGCCTCGAGACCTGTCGATGAGAGCAGACGAAGCACGAGCTCGAGGGCGAGATCTTCCTGTCGGGCATCGAAGTTGCGAGAGCGCAGAAAACCCGTAAGGTAGGCTGTGGAGGGATACGGCGTGTTGAGCTGCGTCATCGGCGGGATGACGCTGAGAAGCCGAGGAGCGCGACGAGCCATGCCCCGCTACTCAGTGAGCGAGCGCTTTGAGTCGCTCAGCCTCTTCGTGACCGAGGTAGCTCTTGATGAGTCGCCGCGCAAGGTAAAGGAGCGGAATCAACGCGATGGCCGCCGACATCTTGTAGAGATAATTGACCGTGCCCACCGCGAGAAACTGCGGGATCGGCCATTGTTGCGGCCCGAGCACGAACGCGATGTAGAGCACGACGAAACTGTCGATGAACTGCGAGACGGCCGTCGAGCCCGTTGCCCGCAGCCAGATCAGTTTCTCGCCGGTCACGGCGCGAATCTTGCGGAACACGGTGATGTCGACCAGCTGTCCGATCAAGAACGCGACGATCGAACCGATGATGGTCCAGAGACCCTGACCGAAAACCTGCGCATACGCATGCTGGATGTCCGGCACGCCGAGCGATCGGTTAGCGTCGATCCAGAAGCCCGCGGGTGCGAGCCCGATCGAGATGTACGCGGCGATGAAGGCGTAGGAAATGAACCCGACCGCGACCCAGGACACGAGCCGTACGCCCTTCACGCCGTAGTACTCGTTGATGATGTCGGTCATCACGAATACGACCGGCCAGAGCAGGACGCCGGCCGTGAAATTGAGCGTTCCCGAGACACCGAGCAACGACCACTCGATGGGCTCAATACCGAGCGTCGCCTCGAGCGAGAATATTTTGACGCCGACGAACTCGGCGAGCAGCGCGTTGGTCAGGAAGAACCCCGCGAGCACCACGAACAGACGGTTGGTCCGCTGATCGGAGACGTGCATGCGGGGCTCCTTTTATCGAGGTCAGTACGGCGTGCAGAAGCAGTGCGCGTACACCTGACCTTGCACGGCGTAACGATTGAACCGCAATACGCTGCGCTCGATGGGCCCGAAATCGCGACGTGCCGCGAGCACCGCGGCCCGGGTCGGCGCATCGAGCGAGGCCGACGCGCCGAATCCGAAGCCACCGAACGCCTCGGCGTCGACCGTCTTCAGCACGAGAGCCGCCGCCCTCGCCTCGAGGTTCGTCAGCAACTGTTGCGCGAAGCTCTTGTCCGCCTCGAGGTAATCGCGCTCGAACTTGCCCTCTTCGAGACCGGCACGCTTGGCGGCCGACGCAACGGCCTCATCGAGCGAGCCGAGCTTGTCGACGAGCCCGAGACGCAGCGCATCACGCCCCGTCCACACGCGACCCTGCGCGATCTTGTCGATCTCGTCGCGAGTCTTTTTGCGGCCCAACGAAACTCGCGCGAGGAATTCCTCGTAGCCATGTTCGATGGTCGATTGCAGCAGCATCGAGGCCGCCGGACCGATCGGACGATCGATACGCAGCTCACCCGACAGCGGCGTCGTGCCGACGCCATCGACGCCTATCCCGAGCTTCTCGAACGTTCGAGGCGCAGTCGGGAACAAACCGAAGATACCGATGGAGCCGGTGATCGTCGCCGGGCTCGCCCAGATCTCGTCGGCGGGAGCCGCGATGTAATACCCACCCGAGGCGGCAAGATCACCCATGGAGATGACGACCGGACGCTTCGTTCGCTTGAAGGCCACGAGTTCGCGGTAAATCTTCTCCGAGGCGGTCACGCTGCCTCCCGGGCTGTCGATACGCAGCACGAGCGCCTTGATGTCCTTGTCGAGTCGCGCCTTGCGGATGAGCTCGGCGGTGTCATCGCCCGCAATGACCCCACCACCACCGCCGCCATCGACGATTTCGCCGGAGCCGATGATCACGGCGATACGCGAATCGGGATGCTTCGAGATCTTGTCCTCGGCGCGTACGACACGCAGATAATCTTTGAGCGTGACCGAACGATAAGACTCGGTCTCCTCGTCTTTCGACGACAACGCGATCACACGCTCTTCGACCTGTATCGGCGTCTTGAGGGCGGTAACGAGGTTGGCGTCGAGGGCAACCTTCGCGGTGTAACCCTTGGCCGCCTTCACCTGCGTGGCGAGCGTATCGGCGTAGGTTCGAAGATCTTCGGGCTTCAAGCCGCGGGCCTTGGCCACGACGCCGACGTAGGTCTCCCACAGCGAGTTCACGAACGCCTGGCTTGCCTCGCGATCCGCCGGCGACATGTCGTCGCGGATGTACGGCTCGACCGCACTCTTGTAGGTCCCCACACGGAAGACGTTGATATCGATGCCGAGCTTGTCGAGCGCCGACTTGTAGTAGTTGCGGTAACGCTCATAGCCCTCGAGCACCACGAGTCCCTGCGGATCGAGATAGAGCTCATCGGCATGCGCCGCCACATAGTAGGTGTCGCGCGAGTAGCCAAGACCCGTGGCGACGACTTTTTTGCCCGACTTGCGGAAGTCGGTGATCGCACGCGCAAACTCATCGAGCGTCGGCTGGCCAGCACCCGACATGTCGTCGAACTCGAGCACGAGCGTCTTGATACGTTCATCATCCTTGGCTGCGGCGATGGCGTCGGTCAGATCGCGTAGCGTGGTCTCGCTACCTCCCATGCCCCGCGCCTCGGCCAGCGCGCGATCGAAAGCATCACCGCTCGGCTGTTCGACGATTTCGCCCACCGGGCGAATCACGAGCGCCGCATCGGACGGTAGCTTGGGGATCGAGCTCTGCAAGGCACCGACAAGCGCCCCGAAGATCAGGACGAGAACGA
>JBIJCL010000156.1:0-4967 GCA_044344725.1 Steroidobacteraceae bacterium
CGCTCCGGGCAAAGTCGAAGTCGTCGAAATTTTTTGGTACGGCTGCAGCCACTGCTACACGCTCGATCCTTTCCTCGAGCGCTGGAAGAAAAACGGCAAACCCGAGCACGTCGAGTTCGTTCGTGTTCCGGTCACGTGGAATGCCGGCGCAAAACTGCATGCGCGGCTCTACTACACGCTGCAGGCGCTCAAACAGGACGAACGCCTTCACACCAAAGTTTTCGACACCATCTTCCGTACGGGTAACAGTCTCCTCGGTCGCGACGAGGCCGCAACACTCGAGATCATGGTCGACTGGGCGAAGCAGAACGGTGTTCAGGAAAAAGCGTTCCGAGATTCCTGGAATTCCATGTGGGTCGGCACGAAGTTGCGTCAGGCTGACGACATCGTCCGTCGATATCGAGCAGAGGGCACGCCCTTCATGGCGGTCAACGGTCGCTACTCCACCGACGTCGGCATGGCCGGAGGCACTCAGCAAATGTTGAACCTCATCAACGATCTCGCCAACGCGGAGAAGGCTCGCTGAGCCTCGAACGCGCGACTCTAGAGCGGCGCGCGTGATCCGGTTTTTCAGACTCAACGACACAGGGCTTCACGGCGAGGCGCTGGACGACGGAATCGTCGTTCCCGACGATGCGATCTGGATCGACCTCGTCGAACCCACGGCGGACGAAGAGGCGCGCATCGAGCAGTTCCTGCGCATCGACGTTCCGACTCGCGAGGAGATGCGCGAGATCGAGACATCGAATCGCTTCTACCAAGAGGGCGACGCCCTCTACATGACGGCGACGGTGGTCACCAAGCTCGACACCGCCCGTCCCGAGAACAGCCAGATCACATTCATCCTCACCCCGGATCGTCTCATCACGAACCGGTATGTCGATCCGTTGCCGTTCCGGCGATATGTCACATATGCCGAACGACATCCGGCTCTGTGCAACTCGGCGGCGGCCGTACTCGCCGGACTACTCGAAGCCATGGTCAACCGGATCGCCGATGTTTTGGAGCGAACGGGCGACGAGATGGATACGCTCTCGGCTGAGGTTTTCGGAGCCCCGAACGTCACCAGAAGACGCGATCGGGATTACCGCGCCATCCTCGAGCGTGTGGGTCGAAACGGCGATCTCAATTCGAAAGCGCGGGAAACACTCGGGAGCCTCGCGCGGCTGATCGGTTTTCTGCAGCAGTCCAACGGACCGCGCTTGGATGACGACCTGAAGGGGCGTCTGCATTCCATTCTGAGGGATGCCGAGCAGCTGAGCAGCCACGCCGCGTTCATGAGTAACAAGGTGCAGTTCCTGCTCGATGCCACGCTCGGCATGATCAACATCGATCAGAACAACATCTTGAAGATTTTCTCGGTCGCTACGGTCGTGCTATTGCCCCCCTCAGTGATCGGAGCGATCTTCGGGATGAACTTCGATCAGATCCCCAGTTCCCATGCCGAATGGGGATTTTGGGGCGCCCTCGCCATGATGACCCTGTCGGCGATCATTCCCTTCGCCTACTTCAAACAACGAGGCTGGCTCTAAAAATTCGTCTCGGGGTGAGTCCCTAGTTGAGGGCTTGACTGCCGGACGCAGTGGCGGAAACTTGGGCTTTGGGGGATTTCTATGACCCGAGCCTGCCTCTACCTAATATTCTTTGTACTCGGCGCCGTGTTTTGGCCGGTCCGATCGGCTGCCCAAGACGCCGATGCCTTTCGGCACGCCTTGATCATCGGCGTCTCTCAATATCGCGACGACGAAGTACCCCCGCTCTTCGGCGTATCGAGCGACATGGACAGCGCTCGCGAAATCGCGACCGCCATGGGGATCCCCGCCACGAACATCACCGAGCTTTTCAACGAGCAAGCGACCAAAGCCAACATCATCGCCGAGCTGCGAAAACTCTCTCAGCGAAAGACCGACGGTGGACGCATCCTCATCTATTTCTCAGGGCACGGCACTCGTTGGCGGGAGGGCAACTCCGGAGGCTGTGTCGAGGGTTTGCTGACCTGGGACAGACAAGTCATCGTCAATCGGGAGTTCGCGCAGTTCGCGCGACCGCTCGGCCTCAAGGCCGACAAGCTCATCATCATGTTCGACGCGTGTCACTCGGGAGGCGTCGCAGGTGTCGCCCGTAAGACCCGATCGATCGGCAGCGACCAACTCGCCCCCAAGTTCTTCATGCGCGCGGACGCCACGGGGGCGGCCTGCAGCAAACCCTCCAACGTAAGAACGAGAAGTTTGATTGGCCCCGCTCAGGACGGCGTCGAGGCGTTACCAGAGAATGTCGTACATATCATGTCGGCCCGACCCGATGAGGTGAGTTTCGACGAGGCGAGTCGAGGCGGACTCGCGACCCAGGCCGTCAAGCGTTGTCTGCTCGGCGGCGCGAGCGACTCTGACGGCAGCGGCGGCGTTTCTTTGGCCGAAGTCGAAGCATGCTCGCAAGGTTTCATCCGGGAGAAAGTCGCGCGCTTTCCCGATCTGCTACCTCATCACATCTCCATCTCGGGTCTTCGTAATCTCGTGCCGGTTGCCATCCAGGGCAGCGGCATCAGACCCTCTGCCGAGGTGGTCCGACTCGAGAAAGAACGGCTCGAAAAAGAGCGTCGGGAGGCCGAACAGCGACAGCGCCTCGAAGAAGAAAAAATCGCGGCCCAGCGCGCCGAGCAAGTTCGGCTCGAACAAGCGCGCATCGCAGAGGAGCGGGCTCGGGCCGAGGCGGAACAGGCCCGACTCGCCGCCGAACGAATCGAGGCGCAAAAACAGCGTGACGCAGCGATACGCGCCGAAGCCGAAAAGCAGCGTCTCGCGGCGGAACGAGCCGAGCAAACGAAACGCGAACAAGAGCGCATCGCCAAAGAGCGTGCTCAGGCCGCAGCCGAAGAAGCTCGCCTCGCTGCGGAACGCGAACAAGCGCGTCTCGCCAAAGAACGTGCTCAGGCCGAGGCCGAGCAGGCTCGACTTGCAGCGGAGCGCGCAGCCGCCGAGAAGGTTCGTCTCGCTGCCGAGCGGGCCGAAGCAGAGAAACAACGACTCGCAGCCGAGCGCGTCGAGAGAGCCCGCCTCGAGCAAGAGAGGCTAGCCGCCGAGGCTGCGCTCGCAACGGCAGCGCAGGCCGCCATTCAGGCCACCACTACTCAGGCGACGACTCAGACTGCCTCAAGTGAAACCGCTTCGGCGCCCGCAGTGGTCGGTGCTCTCGCCTCGATCAAAGATATTTATGCCCAACGTGACGTACGCCGTACCGTCACGGTCACCCTGCCGAAAGAGACATTACGTATCGACCAAGACATGTTCGCGATGACCGTGAAGTCGTCGCATGCGGGGTATGTCTATGTCCTGCTACTCGGTAGCGATGAGACGAGTTTCTACATGCTGTTCCCCAACGCCCTCGATAAAGCCAATCGCATCGAGGCTAATCAACCGATGAAACTCCCGCGTCCGCATTGGGGCGTGAATGCGGCGGGGCCACCGGGGACCGATCAACTCCTGGTGATCGTCACCGAGACGCCTCGCAATCTGTCGGTCTTGCCAAGCGCTACGATGAGTGCAGACAATCCTTTTATCCTGACACCCGGGGATCTCGGCGGACGACAGCAGCTCGTGAACTTCGTCATTGGTTCAGGCGTCTCGGGTGACGGGCGCTTCGGCGCCAGCCGAATAACCGTCAAGGAGGTTCGTTGATCATGCTTCACCTGGTGTTGATGGCGGCTCTTTTGGCGGCTCCTCCTCCGAACCCTACGGCGCAGGACATCATCGATCGGCTGAGTGACACTCCAAAGGCCGAATCGCAAGGCAGTCCGGGCCAAACACGAAGCCTGCGCAACCTCGTCCCCAAGGTTCGCGCCATCGACATGAATATCCAGTTCGAGTTCAATTCGGCAAAGATCACCCGTGATGGCGCAGAAGCGTTGCAGCAACTGTCGATCGCCATGAAATCGGACCAACTGCTGAGCTCCCGGTTCATGATCGAAGGTCACACCGATGCCAAAGGCACGGCCAAGTACAACCTCGAGCTGTCTTCGCGGCGGGCGCAAGCCGTCGTCGATTACTTGAAGTCGCAAAGCGTCGCGATCGAGCGTCTCGAAGCCGTCGGCAAGGGGTTCAACGAGCTGCTGAACGAAGACGATCCGCTCGCTGCCGAAAATCGTCGTGTCCGTATCATCGCGGTGTCAAACCCATGAAATATCTCCGTGTCTTGATCCTGGCCGCAGCGTCGATGCTCCTCGCACGAACTCTTCCGGCCACCGAACCCCTTCTGCTCGTCACCGAAGAAGAACTTCAGGCCTCCATGGCGGCTCCGGAGCCGCTGTATCCGCGTTTCACCCCCGAGCCCGGTGCACCACGCATCCTGGTGGAGACCCCCAAACTCAATGCTGCGCTTCCCTCGCCCATCGCCATGAAGCTGCGGTTCCAAGCGGCCGATGGCACGTCCATCCGACCAGAGACCTTCAAGGTTCGTTACGGCTCCCTCCGAATCGACATCACCGCACGCATTACCGGCTCGACAACCGTCACGGCCGAGGGACTCGAGATCTCCCAAGCCGCCCTCCCCAAGGGCAAGCACAAAATCGTCATCGCCGTCGAAGATGCCGTGGGTCGCCTCAACGAACGTCAACTTCAATTCGAAATCATCTGACCTTAGAATGGGGTCATGAAATGCCCCCCTTCTGCTCACGTTAGAAAACTTTCACTCGCCCTGATCATTACGCTGCTCGTTACCGCTTGCGGAGGCGGCGGTGGAGGCGGTGGAAGCGGCGGGGGAAATACGGGTGGAGGCGGAAACAACAACGCCACGTGCTCGCTGACGAACCGCCAGAACTGGGTCGTCGGGCAGATGAACGAGTGGTATCTCTACCCGGAAACTCTGCCGCAGAACATCAACGTCGCGAACTATGCGTCGGTCGATGCGCTCATCAGCGCCATGATTGCGACAGCAAAATCACAAAACAAAGATCGCGACTTCACCTACATCAC
>JBIJCL010000157.1:0-4951 GCA_044344725.1 Steroidobacteraceae bacterium
TGATGATGAGACGGGCGTCATCGATTTTCAGGACGCGCTCGTTGGACCCGTCGGATACGATCTCGTCTCTCTGCTCAAAGATTGTTACATCGCCTGGCCGCGCGCCGAGGTCGAGCGACTGGTGCTTTCTCATCGACAGCGATTGCTCGCGCGCGGCGCCTCTTCACTTGCGGGTTCAAGCGATCGCGAGTTCCTGCGTTGGTTCGATCTGATCGGAGTGCAGCGCCACATCAAGATTCTCGGCATCTTTGCGCGTCTCTGGTGGCGTGATGGCAAGGCGGGTTACCTCGACGATCTTCCCCTGACGCTCGACTACGTGCGCGATGCGGCTGCGCGTCATATCGAGCTGCGCGAGTTTGGCTTGTGGCTCGAGCGACGGATCGTTCCGCTGCTTGCCATGGCCAACGTCCGCGCGCGCGAGGTCCAGTCCTGATGAGGGCCATGATTCTTGCAGCAGGTCGCGGCGAGCGCATGCGGCCACTGACCGACGTCTGTCCGAAACCCTTGCTCGAAGTCGGTGGTCGGTCGCTGCTCGAGTGGCACCTGTCGGCGCTGGCGCGTGCCGGGATTCGCGACATCGTCATCAACCATGCTTGGCTCGGCGAACGCATCGTCGAGGCGCTGGGCGACGGCCGTCGTCACGGCGTTCGAATTCGATACAGCGCCGAGCTCGAGGGCGCGCTCGAGACGGCGGGCGGCATCATCCAGGCGCTGCCGATGTTGGGCTCTGATCCTTTCGTCGTGGTCAACGGCGACATCTGGACCGACTTCGATTTTTCGCGGCTTCCCGCGCTCGATGAGCAGGCGCTCGGCTCGCTGGTCGTGGTACCCAATCCGCCCCAGCATCCGCGGGGGGACTTCGCCCTGCTTGCGCGCGAGGCGGGCGGCTTCGACATCTTGGCGGATCCGCAGCGACTCGAGGCGGCCGACGCCCCTCCGCGGCATACTTTTTCGGGTATCGCCGTCTATCGCCCGGAATTCTTTGCGGGGCTGGAACCGGGCCGCAGGCCTCTCTTGCCGCTCCTGCGCGCGGCGGCTTCGGCAGGCCGTCTCCGTGGACGGCTGTATCAGGGACTCTGGTTCGACATCGGCACGCCCGAGCGCCTTCGCGAGCTGGACGAACGCCTCGCGAGCGGCGCGACCGGCTGAGGCTCGCGTACACTTGCATCCATGAGCAAGGAACGCCCAAACGATACCATCGAGATCGCCGTGCCTGTGCCGGTCGTACGCAGCGGCGAGAAGTATCGAACATCCCAAGGATTCTCGGCGATTCGCGATGGCATCAAGGCCACCGCAGCCACGCCCGCGCGCGTGCCCGGCGGTAAACCGCGTTGGCTGAAGGCGCCGCTCGCGAGCGGCGAAAATTACGACTTCGTGCGTCGCACGGTACGCGAGCATCGGCTCGCCACGGTCTGCGAAGAGGCGAAGTGCCCCAACATCGGCGAATGCTGGAACGCCGGGACGGCCACCATCATGCTCATGGGCGAGGTGTGCACGCGGGCGTGTCGATTCTGCGCCGTCGACACCGGTAACCCGCGCGGCTGGCTCGACCCGGAGGAGCCGCGCAACACGGCCCGCACCGTAGCGCTCATGAAGCTGCGCTATGTCGTACTCACTTCAGTCAATCGCGACGACCTGCCCGATGGCGGTGCGGCGCATTTCGCAGCAGCCGTACGCGCGATCAAAGAAATTTCGCCGCAGACGGCCGTCGAGGCACTGACTCCTGACTTTCAAGGGGTGATGGCGGATGTCGAAACCGTAGTCGATTCGGGGCTCGAGGTCTTCGCGCAGAATGTCGAGACCGTAAAACGTCTCACCCATCCGGTTCGTGATCCGCGCGCCGGTTACGAACAAACCCTGCGTGTGCTGTCGCACGCCAAGCGTCATCGACCCGATGTGCTCACCAAAACGAGTCTCATGCTCGGCCTCGGTGAGACCGACGAGGAAATCATCGAGACCCTCGACGACCTACGCGCCCACGACGTCGATCTCGTGACGCTTGGCCAATATCTGCAGCCGACGGCGAACCATTTGCCGGTCGCACGATTCATCACGCCCGAGCAGTTCGACCAGTATCGCGAGTGGGCTCTCGCGCGCGGATTCCGCGAATGCGTTTCGGGACCGCTCGTGCGCTCGAGCTATCGTGCCGAGCAGGCGCTCGCCGGTAACAACGCCGGACTCGACAATGCCGCTCTCGCCGTCAACGCCGCCTCTCGTCCGTAAGCTCGGACGAGTCGCTTACCTGCCGACCTGGCAGGCGATGCAACGGTTCACCGACGAGCGCGGTGCCGACACGCCCGACGAAATCTGGACGCTCGAACACGAGCCGGTCTTCACGCTCGGTATGAACGGCGATCCCGCACATGTGCTTGCGGCAGGGGATATCCCCGTCGTCAAAGTCGATCGGGGCGGACAGGTGACCTACCACGGTCCGGGGCAGGTGGTCGTTTATCCCCTCATCGACTTGCGTCGGGCGGCCCTCGGGGTACGTGATCTCGTGACCGCGCTCGAGCAGTCGGTCATCGAATGTGTGTCAAAGTACGGTGTTTCGGCCGCTACGCGGCCAAAGGCACCGGGCGTTTACGTGGACGGCGCCAAATTGGCGAGTGTCGGTATCCGAGTACGACGTGGTGCGAGTTATCATGGAATCGCGTTGAACGTCGACATGAACTTGGAGCCGTTCCAACGCATCAACCCCTGCGGCTATGAGGGGCTCGCGATGACCCAGCTTTCGGCGCTTGGTGCACCGACAGAGCTGGAGCGTGTAGCCGCAGACTTGATCGACGTGCTGCAACGCCTGTTGTCGAGGAATGCCCCATGACACCGCCCAAGCCGGTTCCCTCAAAGAAAGAGATCGATATCGTTCGTCGTCTGCTTGCCTATATCGGCGAAGACCCCGATCGTGAAGGGCTGCTCGAGACGCCTGCGCGGTTCCTGAAGGCCTGGGAGGAGTACACCCGCGGTTACCGCGAGCGTCCGGAGGACATCCTCAAGTCTTTCGAGGATGGGGCGCAGAGCGTCGACGAGATGGTCATCGTGCGCGACATCCCGGTGTACTCGCTCTGCGAGCACCACCTCGCGCCGTTTTTCGGCAAGGCCTATGTCGGGTACGTGCCTGACAAGCGCATCCTCGGGCTTTCAAAGATTTCTCGACTCGTCGAGATTTTCGCGCGCCGACTGCAGGTTCAGGAACGCCTGACCAACCAGATCGCCGATGCGCTCGATACCCATCTGCAGCCACTCGGTGTGGCGGTGGTGATCGAGTGTCGTCACATGTGCATGGAGTCTCGCGGTGTGCGCCATACCGGAACGGCCACTGTGACGTCGGCCCTGCGCGGGTCGATCAAGACCAATGCCGATACCCGTCGCGAGTTCTTGTCGTTGATCGGGCGCTGAGCGCTCTCAGATCACCATCAACACGCCTTCGGTGGCGACCAACGCCCCGACGAGCGCGGTTACCTGTTCGCGACTCTGCGCGACGATCACGTAAGTGATCGAAGTGAAATTTCCGGCACCGCTCGTTCTTTCGCTGATGCGTTCGGGCGCAAGATCGGGTGCATGTTGCAGCACGACGGCGTCGATGCGCAGGCGCAAACTTCGCTCGCTGCGCCCCACGACCTTGATCGGATAGTCGGTCGGGAAGACGAGCGGGCTCGCGACGGATTCGCCGTCGGGACCGTTGCGCTCTCCGTCATGGGCTTGACCGGTCATCTCCGTCCTCGACTACCAGGGTTGTCCGGCGAGTTCGCGTTGCAGAGTTCCGAAGCCCTCCCACATACGCGTCCAGAGGGGTCCGGGTTTGCCGGAGCCGACGGGTTGGCCGTCGATGCGGGTCACGGCCGACACGTTGCGGGTCGCCGAGGCGATCCAGACTTCGTCGGCATCTCGCATCTCGGATTCTTTGACCGCCCGTGTCTCGCAGGGGATGCCGAGACGTTGCGCGAGTTCTTCGACCACACTGCGCGTGGTGCCTGGCAGGATGGCATTGGAGTTGGGGGGCGTGGCGATGACGCCTTTCGAAATGACGTGGACCGTCGAGGCCGTGGCTTCCATCATCCAGCCATCACGCAACAGGATGGTCTCGTCGGCGCCGGCGTCGCAACCGAGCTGACGTTGCAGTACGTTGCCGAGCAGGGCGACCGACTTGATGTCGCAGCGTCCCCAGCGGATATCGGGCGCCGTCACACACGAAAGCCCCCGCGCGAGCTGATCGGCCGAGGGCTTGGGCAGCGGCGCCGCGAATCCGAAGACCGTCGGAGCGATATCGGGTAACGGGGCGTGCGAGCGACCGGTGTCGGCGCCGCGCGAGACTTGGACATACACGTAGAGATCGCCGCCGCCGTTCCGCTCCATCAGTCCGCGGACGATGCTGCGCCAACCATCACGATCGTGCGGGTCTTTGATCCGTAGCGCATGGCAGCTGCGAGTCAGACGATCGAAATGTTCGATGAACCTGAACGGGCGCCCGGCGAAAACCGGCACCACCTCATAGACGCCATCCCCGAAGAGGAAGCTGCGATCGAGGGGGGAGATACGCGCTTCGCCAATCGGTAACCACGCCCCATCGAGATAGCAGATCGGAAGAGTGGCGCCCATGGATCACCTGAACCAGAGCGAAACCGTGTCGCGGGTCTGCGCCCAGAGACCGCCCTCGGGCACTTCGCGACTGACGACGAGCGGTACGCGACGCACGACCGTATCACCGTCGGTGACCGTCAATTCACCGACGCGTTGACCGGCCTTGAGCGGCGCGACGAGCGGCTCGTTGAGCGAGGTTGCGACACGCAGCTTGCTGGTGTTGCCGCGGGCAACCGTCACGCCGACATTGGTTTGGGGCGACACGGCGACGGACTGCTCGGTGCCCTTGTAGACGCGCGGCTGCAGGACCATCTCGCCGGCTTTGCGCAAAGTGACGGTTTCGTAGAACGCGAAACCATAGTTGAGTAGCGCG
>JBIJCL010000160.1:0-4925 GCA_044344725.1 Steroidobacteraceae bacterium
CGTACTCGTTCCCGAGGCGGATGTGCGCAGTGCGCGCGTCTACGCGCTGCTCGCCGTACAGCGGGTACTGCGAAATGGACTCGCCATACTCGGCGCTTCGGCTCCGGAGTCGATGTGAGCAAGACGCCGATCGGCCGGGACTTCAAGCGTGCAGGTCGCCGCGGCGGCAGCGATTTCAACTTTTCGAACGAGTTTTTCGCAGGTCTCGCGGCAGGTCTTGCCGTGGCGTTCGGCGTTTTCTTCTGGCAGCAGCAAGCCTTGAAGGATGCAGTACGGGCGGCCGAAGAAACGGAGGCCACTCCTCGTCCGGTTCGACGCGATCCTGTCGCAGCGACGACGGCCGAACCCGAGCGCGAATACGATTTTTACGGGATGCTCCCCAAGAGCGAGGTGGTCGTCGCGACGACCGATCCCAAGGCACCCTTACCCACCGTACCGAACACCCCCATCGAGCGACCCGGGGTGTACGTGCTTCAGCTCGGCATGTTCAAAAATCTGGAAGAAGCCGAACGGCTGCAAGCAAAGTTGCTGCGCCTCGGCGTGCAATCAGCCGTCCAACGGATCGCGATGGAGAACGACGTGCTGCACCGGGTTCGCATCGGACCAGTCAGCAATCTTGGTGATCTCAACCGAACTCGAGCCGCTTTGCAGCGCGCGGAGATCGATGCGGTCGTGATTCGCGTCGGCGATTAGGTTTCGATGTCGTCCGGCATGCTGCGGAAATCGACGCCAAGCGCGCGCAATTTCCGGTAGAGGTGGGTCCGCTCCATTCCGACTCGCTTGGCGAGCTGCCCCACTTTGCCGTGGCACAGCAAAAGCTGTTGCTGCAAATAGGCTCGCTCGAAATGTTCTCTCGCCTCGCGCAAACCCAGCGCTAGCAGATCTTGCTTGACCAGCGTCTCGGTCGAGGGCGCAACCTGTGCGAGTTCCCGCTCGATGTCGTCGAGCGAGACTTCCTCGCCTCCGCCCTGCAGAAGTAGACGACGCACCATCGTTCGCAGTTCCTGAACGTTGCCGGGCCACGGATAATTTCGCAGACGATTCTGCGCCGCGATGCTGAAGCGCCGGAATCCGAGACCCTCGCCATCGACCAGGCGATCGACGTAGTGCCTGAGCAGATCCGGAACGTCTTCGGCGTACTCCCGCAGCGAAGGTACGCGCGCCACGATGGCGCTCAAATGCGCCAATAAATCACGACGCACGACACCCTGCTCGATATCGGGCTGAGCCGAGCAGACGATGCGCGCCTGGAAGGGACGGGCTTTGCCCTCTCCGAGCCGCGAGTAACTTCGGGTCTCGAGCAAGCCGAGCAAGGCTCTTTGCGCCGACGCCGGGAGATCACCGATTTCATTGATGAACAACGTTCCGTCGCCCACCTGGCTGATCAGCCCGTCGGCGCCCGCATGACCGAATAGCGCCGCCTCGGCGTCCACTTCGCGCAGAGTGCTCGACACGAGCACCATGAAAGGCCTGGTCGAACGCGGACTGTGATCGTGAACGAAACGCGCGAACGCCTCGCGACCCGAGCCGAATTCTCCTAGCAGCATCAGCGACGCGTCACTATTGGCGTGTCGCTGCAACTCGCTGCGCAATTGCTGAACTTGTCGGCTCTTGCCTACCGGAGCCGCGATCGATCCGGATTTGGCTTTGGCCGACGTCTTGCGAGCGCGCGCGCCCTCGAGTGCTTTTTCGACGGTCCGCAACAACTTGGCGAGCGACAGCGGCTTTTCGACGAAATCCATCGCACCGAGTCGGGTAGCTTCGACGGCCGTATCGACCGTACCGTGACCGGACATCATTACGACGGCGCAGGAATTGGCGCTCGTCGACGACCACTCACGAAGCAGCGTGATGCCATCGACATCGGGCATCCAGATGTCGAGCAGCACGAGATCGGGCTGCTGACGTTGGCGGAGTGCGCGAGCCTCGGTTCCGTTGGCCGCCACTTCGACGTCGTAGCCTTCCTCGGTCAAGATTTCTTTGACAAGGCTGCGGATGTCCGCTTCGTCATCCACCACAAGAATGCGTGCTGCACTCATGCCCGCTCCCTCCTACGCTCCCCCTGCTCGGTGCCGGGGGCTGCCGCCCTCTCTTGCTCCAGCACCGGGAACATAACACGGACCATAGCACCGCCCGAGAGACGATTCTCCACCTCGATACGCCCCCGATGGTCCTCGACGATCTTCTTGACGATGGCCAGGCCAAGCCCGGTGCCCCGAGGCTTGCTCGTGACGTAAGGATCGAACACCCGGCCGATCATGTCCGGCTGAAACCCCGGTCCGTTGTCCGACACGGCCAGCTCGATGAAGGAACGGCCGTCCTGCTCGACGATCCCCGTCCGAATGTCGATCACGGCGGGTCGTATACCCTCCAGCGCCTCGAATGCGTTGGTCAGTAAATTGTTGAGTACCTGCCGTACCCGGGATCGATCCGCGTCCACCGAGACCGGAGCCTCCCCAAGATGGGTCACGAGATCGATCGACGCCGCTTGGGATCGATAAAGATCGGTGACCTCGGCGACGAGCCGGTTCAGATCGAACGCGGTGACCTGCATCGCCGGGGCGCGGGCGTACTCGCTGAAGTCGTTCACCATTTGTTTCATGGACTCGACTTGCTGAACGATGGTGTGGGTCGAGCGCTCGACCATGTCGGCATCTGGCCCGGATAGCACGGGCAGCAACTTGCGACGCAACCGCTCTGCCGACAGTTGGATCGGGGTCAGCGGATTCTTGATCTCGTGAGCCAATCGACGCGCGACCTCACCCCAGGCCGCATCACGTTGCGCCTGCAGCAAATGAGTGACGTCATCGAACACGATCACGAACTGCTCAGACTCTTCGCTCTCCTTGGGTAGCGGCACGCAAGCACAGACGAGAACACGCGCCCCGGATTTTCCCGACGCAGGCTGCAACTCGATCTGCTCACGCCATTCGTCGCGACCCGCATCGAACCGCGCACGCAATTCGGCGACGAAGGCGCGCAACAACCCCGTCTCGGCATCCGTGCCCGAGCCGAGCGTATGGCCTACCGCCGAGCCGAGATCGACGCCGAGGATGCTTCCAGCCGAATCATTGACGCGCTGAACGACCAGATTTCGGTCGACCGTCAGTACTCCCGCCGATAGGCGGGCGAGGATGATGGCGAGCCGCTCGCGCTCACGCTCGACCGCAGCGCGACTGCTTTCCGTCTCCTCGCGCGCTCGTCGCAATCGCTTGGTCATGTCGTTGAAAGACTGCACCAGAAATCCCATCTCGTCGTGAGAGGTGAGCGGCACCCGCATGCCGAAGTCACCCTTTGCGACCGCGCGCGTACCGGCCATGAGATCCTGAACGGGCTTGAACAGGATCTCCGCCGAGTAGATGGCGCCGTAGATCGCGCCGAGCAGGGTGACGAGTAATACCATCGTCAATGTGAGCCTGAAGCTGTATTTCAAAGGTTCGCGCAGCTCGGCGAGATCGCCGTACTGCGAGTAGGACCGCTGGACAGCATCGGTTAGTTCAGCGAACTGCCGCGGAAGCTCGTAAATCATGACGACGAATCGCGCATCGCCGCTAGAGAATGGCGCCGCCCTGATGGGTGCAGCAGTGCGAATGAGGTATCGGGAGTCGCCCACCGGCTCGAGACTGAGATACGTCGAGCCGCTCGACACCGCGCGAACGAGATCTGCGGGTGGACGCTCGGGAAGCGAGTCCGGCACCTCCTGACTCGCAGCGCCGATGATTCTCTCGTACTCGCCGTAGAGAACGATTTCGCTCGCTCCCGAAACGCGCAATTCCTCATCGAGTGCGAACAGCGCTCCACCCGAACTCTGGTTGGCGAGCGACGCGGCGAAACGCTCGGTGCGACCACCGTATTCACGCATGCGCAGGTCGAGTGCCGATCGAGACAACACCACCGCGTCGTTGAGACCTTGCTTGATCTCGACCCGGAACCAACTGTCGATGCCCCGATTCAAAAATTCGAGAGAAAAGACGTAGACCGTGAGTAGGGGCAACGCGACCAACGCGCTGAACACCAGAACGGTGCGCGAGGTCAGGCGAGACCCTGGCACTCCGCTGCGATAAGCCGACACGAGCTGATAGATCTTTCGCGCGAGCAGCACGATGATCACGACGACAGCGACCGCACTCGCGAGCAGTATCCACGGCTGGAGCCGACCGAACTGCTCGGAATTTTGCGCCGACAGGAAAAGCGCAAAGAGCGCGCCGACGACGACCGCGATCCAGATCGCGATCAAGATGCGGGTACGACGACTGCTCAGCGCGGCAGCGACCATGAATACCACTCGCTCTCTCGTTGCCAGTCATCCGACCAGAACATGAGCGCGCGCAGCGCATCGGTGAGGCGTCCGCGTCGCACGCTCGCGCGGACACTGACGAGATAGGATCCCGGTGTCGTCACTTGCGACGCGACCAGGATCGGCCAACTTTCGATGCTACCCAAGGCGGCGAGTGCCTCGTCGAGCGTCGCGTAGGATTTCTGCTCGTCCTCGAGCAGCGGATCACGCACCACATAACGCTCGCTGACGGAGTGATAGCTGAGCTCTCGCCTCAACTGCAGGGCCACCACGTTTTCATTGGCCCAGAAGCGTCGCTCGCGGGAAACCTCTACATCGACGTCGTAGGAGAGCGAAACGCCATCACGCAACGCGCTCGCCGTCTCGTCGCTGGATGGATATCGCGTACGGACGTGCAACTGGTAGACGCCGCCCACCACGTTGACGAAAGCGGACTGAACTTCGAGGGTTCCGTCGAGCGGATCCGCACGCAACTCGGGCCACTGCCACGGCATCGCACCCGCGAGCCAAAGACATCCAACGGTCATGAACCTGACCCACAGCCGCCGGGTTTTTCCGTCTTTTGCGGTCATGCGCCCCCACCCCGAACGAGGCAAGCATAATAGAAGCCGTCCGTGGACGCCTGACC
>JBIJCL010000161.1:0-4919 GCA_044344725.1 Steroidobacteraceae bacterium
TGCTTCGGTCTGGTCATCGAGCTTGCCACTGTGAAAATCGAGCAGCGTGTCGTCGATGAGGCCGAGCTGCGTCAATACCTGCGGCGAGGAAAGCGCCATCTGCAAGGTGATCTTGTTGACGTAGTTGTTGAGCCCAACCGGCGTGAACCAGAACCACATCGACGCGCCAGCGACCGCAAGCACGAACAAGCCGAGGAACCACGCCAGAATCTTTTTGAGAGTCTTCATCCGAAAGCCCTGATAGCGATAATCTGAATATAGTGAATCGTAAATAGCAAGAAAGAAAGCGTGGTCACTTCCTGCCCGTTTTCCCAACAGAATTGCGGCGAATCTAACGTCTCAATAGACCTGATCGACCTTGGATGAGTCGACCGGCGCCGCCCTCGATATTGGCGAAGACGATCGCCAAGTGGCGAAGAGCAGAGATCTCGTTGTAATCTTTGATTTATCGAAAACAGGTCGAGATCCTATGCGCGTCCACCAATCTCGCTCGAGCTCATCTCGCAATGCTCTCCTGATCATCGCGATCGCCTCGACACTCCTCGCCGCCAATCAATCTGCGCTGCCGCAAGGCGCTGTTGGACCGTCGAACGTCTGGGGGAAGTGCCCTTCTTCCGCGCCTGCGAGCTCTTGGAGCAACTGCGTTGGCTCATTGACGCTTCCCGACGGGGGTAAGTACCAAGGCGAAATCATCAGCGGATCCGCCAATGGCCAAGGAGTCATCGTTCAGTCTTCTGGAAGAGCCTTTCGATACGTCGGAGAGGTTCGTAACAATACGATCGACGGGTATGGAACAATTATTTTCAAGGATGGCGAGAAGTACATTGGCGACTTCGTGCAAGGATCTTTCGAAGGTCAGGGCACCCTGACCCGTTCGGATGGGGGCATCTACTCGGGGCAGTTCCTTAGCGGCGCATTCCACGGTCGGGGCAGTCTCACCGACAGCGCGGGCAATCGTTTCATAGGAGAATTCCGAAATGGTCTACGGCACGGGCAAGGCGCCCTGACCTCCGCTAACGGAGATCGTTTCAACGGGGAATTCAGAGAGGGCCTTTTTCACGGAAAAGGCACCCTCACATACAAAGATTCGTCGACTTACTCGGGCGACTTTCGCGATGGCCTCTTTCATGGTCGCGGAACATTCAGGAATAGCGATGGATCGCAGTTCATCGGCGAGTATCGATCAGGCCTGAAAAATGGTCCAGGCGTATTCATCAGTGCTTCCGGCAGCCGGTTCGAGGGCGAGTATCGAGATGACCGGTGGAACGGATCGGGCACCTACCAGCAAGCGAACGGCGAAACCTATATCGGCGAGTTTCGGGACGGCCAGTTTTACGGAAAAGGTCTCTACACCTTTCCGAACGGCGAGAAGTACGAGGGTGAATTCCGTAACAACAATTTTGATGGACGGGGTGTCTTCAATTATTTGAACGGCGCCGTTTATGTTGGCGAGTTTCGAGACGGCAAAATAGAAGGAACCGGATCGTACATTGCGAAGTCGGGCGAGAAGTATGAAGGCGAGTATCGCCTCGGAAAACGAGACGGTCGAGGAGTCGCCACCTCTCCGGAGGGCATAAGGTATGTGGGAGAGTTCAACTCGGGCGTGCCATCCGGCCTCGGCATCGAGTACGACAAGAGCGGAACAATCATTAGGCGCGGCGCTTGGGAAAAAGGCCAGCTCGTCTCGTCGGTTGAATTAGACCCCAGCCTCTTCCCGTTCGATAGCCAGACCCAAAACCGAGCTGGGGCGGGTAGCGCTGGTCAACCCGCCGCATCGGATTCGGCGCAAATACTCACGCAACAACGACGGGCGGCTGAAGCGGCGAAAGCAGCGGAGGCGGAAAAAGCCCGGGCTGCGGCGATCGAGCGGGAGCGCCAACTGGCCGAAGAGCGCAGAAGAGAAGCCGAGGTCAAGGCGTTACTGGGTAAACGTTTGGCTCTGGTCATCGGGAATGCGACTTACTCCGCGAACCCGCTGAAGAATCCGGAAAACGACGCCGAAGATGTATCGCGAGCCCTGAAAGAAAGCGGGTTTACCGTCATCGAAGTACGCAACGGCAGCCTCGGAAAGATGCGTCAGGCAGTTCGACAATTTGGCGACATGCTTAACGACCATGATGTGGGTCTCGTGTACTACTCAGGACACGGCGTAGAGGTAAATGGACGGAACTACCTCATACCTGTGAACGCTGATATCGCCCGAGAGGACGAAGTGGCGGATCAAAGCGTGGACATGGGTCTAATTCTCGAAAAAATGGCGACGGCCAAGAAGGCCGTGAACATCTTGATCATGGATGCATGCCGCGATAATCCGTTCGGTCTCGGATTTCGATCACGATCGAAAGGCCTCGCGATGCTCGATGCCCCACGAGGGACAATCATCGCGTACGCCACTTCCCCGGGTCGTGTGGCCGACGACGGAACGGGTCGCAACAGCCCTTACACGAAAAACCTTCTTAAGTTCATGCAGATACCGAACAAACCCATCGAGTCCGTGTTCAAGGACGTTCGCCGCGGGGTCCAGCAAGATACGAAGGGCGCACAAACCCCTTGGGAGAACACCAGCTTGAGTGGAGACTTCTTTTTCCGGGTTCAGCGCTAGCGGATAGCTTGCTTGCGTAAGTCGTACAGCCCCTCGACTCCATTCACTGGGCTTCCGCACTAAATGAACAATTTAGATAAAGCGCTGCGGAGACTACTGATTGCGGACTTAGAGGAGGACCGCGGATGGAGATTTGGTGGAAAGGGAGGGACTCGAACCCTCGACCCCGGCATTATGAGTGCCGTGCTCTAACCAGCTGAGCTACCTTTCCAATTCGGCGGCCGAAAAGGGCGGCGAGTTTGGTCGGCCCCGCCCCGCCCTGTCAAGGCAGGCTCAGACCCGGGTCAACCAGCCGTGCGGGTCGGGCGCCTGGCCCTGCTGCACGGCCACTAGCGCCGCACGCAGCTTGAGGGTCTCGGGACCAACCTGCCCGTCACCCACCCGATGCTCGACACCCTGACGCACCAGCGTGCCGACGCTCGACAGGACGGCGGCCGTGCCCGAGAGCGCCGCCTCGCCGGTCTTGATCCACGCCATCATTTCATCGACCGAGAACACGCGCTCCTCGATGCGATACCCCATATCACGCGCGATCGTGAGCAGGGAGTCTCGCGTGACGCCATGCAGGAAGCTGCTATCGAGACTGCGCGTCAGGATGTGACCCGGACGGATCAACAAGAAATTGGAGGCGCCGGTCTCCTGCACTTCGCCACCCGGACAGAAGAGCACCTGATCGACACCATGTGCTTTGCGCGCGGCGAGCGTTGGACCCATGGCCGCCGCATAGTTGCCTCCGGTTTTCACCATCCCGAGGTGGGGCGCGCAACGCTGCGCCTGTTCTTCGACCAAAATTTTGAGCGGTCGGATGCCGCCTGCGAAGTAATCCCACACGGGGCTCGCGAGTACGACGAGACAGGCCTCGTTGGAGGGCGTGGAGGCCGCGCCGATGTTCGGCATCGTTCCGAACAACAACGGACGAAGATAAAGCGCGCCGGGCGCCTCGGGCACATCGGCTCGAACACGATCGACGAGTGCGTTGACCATGCTGGCGAGCAACGCAGGATCGGGTTCGGGGAGGATCAGCGCCTGAGCACTGCGGCGCATACGCTCGATGTGTCGCGCAAGACGGAACACTTGCACCGAACCATCGGGATGACGATAGGCCTTGAAGCCCTCGAAACATGAGCTTCCGTAATGCAGCGCGTGTGCAGCCGGATGAATCTCTAGCGTGCCCGTACGACGCAACTCCATCGGCGACCACGCACCATCGCGATACCAAGCGATCGCCATGGTGTCGGTGAGGATGCTGCCGAAGGGTGCGTTCTTGGGGCTAGTCGTCATCGTTTTCTACTCCGAGTCTTGGGTGCCAATGATGCACCACCTGCGGCGGCGATGGGGAGCCCGAGATCGATGCCGGCGAGTTCGAACCCACGTCGATAGTCGCGAATGTGCTTTTCACACCATGTGCGGGCGGCTGCGGCATCGCCGCGCTCGACGGCCTCGAGGATGCGTCGTTGCGCCGCCGCGATTCGCGAGCGCGCTTGCGGCACCACCTCGATGAGTCGCACGAGAGACGAACCGAGTAATTGCAGCAGCGGTTCTTGGCTCAACGAGAGCACGTTATTGGCTGCCGCGGCGGCGAGCGCCCGAAAAAACTCGGCGGCCTGCGCAGCGGCACGCGCCGTGTCGGGATGTTCCGCATCGATCATCGTTGCCTTGAGCGTCGACACGGTCTCCGGCGTTCGCCGACGTGCGGCGAGCTCGGCGACCTCGGGCTCGATGAGCGTCATGGTCTCCCAAACCTCGGCCACCGTCGCCTGATGCAGCGTGAGCGCACGGGTCACGCCACTTGCGACGGCAAGTCGATCAGGCCGACTCACCATCATGAGCTTGGAGCCGCGCTCACGACGCAAGAGTCCACCCGACTCGAGTTCCCGTAGCGCTTCGCGAATGGTCGAACGATGGACGCCGAGTTGCCGTGCGAGCTCGAGCTCGGCGGGCAATCGCTCGCCGGGCTGCAGCGAGCCTTCGGTGATTCGCGCCGTGAGAACCGCGGCGACCTTCCGGTAGGCCGGTTCGAGCTTGAGCGGAACGAAAGGCTCGGTCATGGATGGTGCTCGGTCATGAGTGGTGCTCAGTCCTGGAGGGGGCTCAGGCCGAGCGCTCGAAGAGCTCTCGACCGATGAGCATCCGGCGAATCTCTTGGGTGCCCGCGCCGATTTCATAGAGCTTGGCGTCGCGCACCAACCGACCCGCCGGGTAATCATTGATATAGCCGTTACCACCCAGGCACTGCAGCGCCTCGAGAGAGATCTTGGTCGCTTTCTCTGCTGCGAACAGGATCGCAGCGGCGGCGTCGTGCCGACGACATCGACCT
>JBIJCL010000162.1:0-4888 GCA_044344725.1 Steroidobacteraceae bacterium
GCGTGCATCTTGTCGTCGACCAGGTGGTTGAGCTTCAGCATGTACATGTAACCGACGGTGACCGGACGATCGAAACGCTCGCCGGTACGACCGTCGACCAAGGTGGTCTGTCCCGAGAGCGGCAGGTCGGCCATCTCGAGTAGACGCTTGATTTCAGTCTCGGCAGCGCCGTCGAACACCGGCGTCGCAATCGGCACGCCGCGCGAAAGGTTCTTCGCGAGCGCGACGACCTCCTGATCGCTCAGGCTGTCGATCTTTTCTTTTTGTCCGCCTGACTCGTTGTAGATACGAGTGACGAACTTGCGGACCTCGCCGACCGCCTGTTGCTGCTCGAGCATTCGGCCGATCTTGAGGCCGAGTCCCTTGGCGGCCCAGCCAAGGTGGGTTTCGAGCACCTGACCGACGTTCATACGCGAGGGCACGCCGAGCGGGTTGAGCACGACGTCGACCGGCGTACCGTCTTCGAGGTACGGCATATCTTCGACCGGGACGATCGTCGAGATGACGCCCTTGTTACCGTGACGGCCGGCCATCTTGTCGCCCGGCTGCACGCGGCGCTTCACCGCGAGATAGACCTTGACCATCTTGAGCACGCCCGGCGACAGATCGTCACCCTGCGTGATCTTGGCTCGCTTGTTCTCGAGGCGCGCCTCGAACATCTTGCGCTGCTCGCGCACGCGCTCGGCGGTCGCTTCGAGTTGCGAGTTGGCGTCTTCGTCATCGAGACGGATCTCGAACCAGTCGTCGCGCTTCAGGCTGTCGAGGTACTCGGCGGTGATCTTCGTGCCCGACTTGAGCTTCGAAGGACCACCGGCGGCGACCTTGCCGAGCAACATGCCGCGCACGCGCTGGAACAAGTCGTCCTCGAGAATACGCTGCTGATCGCCGAAGTCCTTGCGGACACGCTCGATCTCCGCCTTCTCAATAGAAAGCGCACGCGAGTCTTTCTCGACGCCATCGCGCGTGAAGACGCGAACGTCGATGACCGTGCCGTCCATGCCCGGGGGCACGCGCAGCGAGGTATCTTTGACGTCGCTCGCCTTCTCGCCAAAGATGGCGCGAAGCAGCTTCTCTTCCGGCGTGAGCTGCGTCTCGCCCTTCGGCGTGACCTTGCCCACGAGGATGTCGCCCGCACGAACTTCGGCGCCGATGAAGGCGATGCCGGCTTCGTCGAGCTTGTTGAGCGCCTGGTCACCCACGTTCGGGATGTCGGCGGTGATTTCCTCCGACCCGAGCTTGGTGTCGCGAGCGACACAGGTGAGCTCTTCGATGTGGATGGTGGTGAAGCGGTCTTCCTGAACGACTCGCTCGGAGATGAGGATCGAGTCTTCGAAGTTGTATCCGTTCCAGGGCATGAACGCGACCAGCATGTTCTGACCGAGCGCGAGCTCGCCGAGATCGGTCGACGGGCCGTCCGCGAGCACATCGCCGCGAGCGATCACGTCACCGGCCGACACGAGCGGACGCTGGTTGATGCAAGTGTTCTGGTTGGAACGCGTGTACTTCGTCAGGTTGTAGATGTCGACACCGGGCTCGCCCGAGGTGGTCTCCGCGTCGTCGACGCGAACCACGATGCGCGAGGCGTCGACCGAGTCGACCACGCCACCACGACTGGCGACGACGGTGACACCCGAATCGATGGCCACCGGGCGCTCCATGCCGGTGCCGACGAGCGGCGACTCGGTACGAAGCGTCGGCACGGCCTGACGCTGCATGTTCGCGCCCATGAGTGCGCGGTTGGCGTCGTCATGCTCGAGGAACGGAATCAACGAGGCCGCCACCGACACGATCTGCTTCGGCGAGACGTCCATGTAGTTGATGCGATCACGCGGCATGAGCGTGAATTCGTTCTGGAAGCGGCACGAGACGAGATCGTCCGTCAGCTCGCCCTTCGGGTTGGTGGTGGCGTTCGCCTGAGCGATCGCGAACTCACCCTCTTCGATGGCCGAGAGGAAGTCGATCTTGTCGGTGACGCGGCCGTTCTCGACGCGACGGTACGGCGTCTCGAGGAAGCCGTACTGGTTCGTACGCGCATAGACCGACAGCGAATTGATGAGGCCGATGTTCGGACCTTCCGGAGTTTCGATCGGGCACACGCGGCCGTAGTGCGTCGGGTGCACGTCGCGAACTTCGAAGCCTGCACGCTCGCGGGTGAGGCCGCCTGGGCCGAGCGCCGAGACGCGACGCTTGTGCGTCACTTCGGAGAGCGGATTGTTCTGGTCCATGAACTGGCTGAGCTGCGAGGAGCCAAAGAATTCCTTCACTGCAGCGGCAACCGGCTTCGCGTTGATCATTTCCTGCGGCATCAGCGGCTCGGTCTCCGCGATGTTCAGGCGCTCCTTGACGGCGCGCTCCACGCGGACGAGGCCCACGCGGAAGGCGTTCTCCGCCATTTCACCGACCGAACGCACGCGGCGGTTGCCGAGATGGTCGATGTCGTCGACCGTGCCGTCGCCATTGCGGATGGCGATGAGCACCTTGAGCACGTCGAGGATGTCCTCTTTCGAGAGGACGCTCTCGCCGGTGATTTCTTTGCGACCGACGCGGCGGTTGAACTTCATGCGACCGACGCCCGAAAGATCGTAGCGCTCGTCGTTGAAGAACAGATTCGAGAACAGATTCTCGGCAGCGTCACGAGTCGGCGGTTCGCCCGGACGCATCATGCGATAGATCTCGACCAGAGCCTCGAGGCGGTTCTTGGTCGGATCGATACGCAGCGTGTCGGAGACGTACGGACCACGGTCGAGGTCGTTCACGTAGAGCGTGGACACCTCGGTGATTCCCGTCTCGATGAATTTTTCGGCAGACGCCGCGGTGATCACCTCGTTGGCCTTGGCGATGATCTCGCCGGTCTCGGTGTTCACGACGTCGTGCGAGAGGATCTTGCCGTAGATGTAGTCACGCGGCACAGCCAATCGGCTGACGCCCGCGTCCTCGAGCTGACGAACGTGACGCGCGGTGATGCGACGCCCTTCTTCGACGACGACCTTGTCGCCGATGCGGATCTCGAACGCCGCCGTCTCGCCACGCAGGCGAGCCGGAATGAGCTCGAGAGAGGTCTCGTCCTTCGAGAGGAAGAAGCGGTTCTTGTCGAAGAATGTGTCGAGGATTTCTCCCTCGTTCATGCCGAGGGCGCGCAGGATGATCGACACCGGCAGCTTGCGGCGGCGGTCGATACGCGCGAACACGCAGTCCTTAGCGTCGAATTCGAAGTCGAGCCACGAGCCACGGTAGGGAATGATGCGGGCGCTGAACAGCAGCTTGCCCGACGAGTGCGACTTGCCACGGTCGTGGTCAAAGAAAACGCCCGGGCTGCGATGCAGCTGCGAGACGATGACACGCTCGGTGCCATTGACGACGAACGTGCCGTTGTCGGTCATGAGCGGCAGTTCACCGAGGTAAACTTCCTGCTCACGCACGTCTTTGACGGGCTTCTTCGGGCCCGCCGCTTCCTTGTCGTACACGACGAGGCGAACCTTGACGCGCAGCGGCGCGGCGTAGGTCAGGCCACGGAGTTGGCACTCCTTGACGTCGAACACCGGCTCACCGAGCCGATAGCTCACGTACTCGAGTACGGCATTGCCGGAATAACTCGAGATCGGGAAGACGGTTTTGAATGCCGCATGCAGACCGACGTCTTCGCGTCCGTCCTCGGCCTTGTCGGCCTGCAGGAACTGGCGGTAGGAGTCGAGCTGAATGGCGAGCAAATACGGCGTCTCGAGGACGCTGCCTTGCTTGCCGAAATTCTTGCGGATGCGCTTCTTCTCAGTGAATGAGTAAGCCATCTGTCACCTCTCTCGTCAAAACTGTTCGGAGACGACGACGCAACCGGGGCCAGCAAGCCCCGGCTGCGTCGCTTCTCGCGGATCTAACGTAATACCCACCGGCTAAAGCGGCGGAATTACTTGATTTCCACCTTCGCGCCGGCTTCTTCCAGCTTCTTTTTCATGCTGTCGGAGTCGGCCTTGTTCACGCCTTCCTTCAGCGTGCCCGGGACGGCTTCGACGAGGTCCTTCGCTTCCTTGAGGCCGAGGCCCGTCAGTTCGCGAACAACCTTAATGACACCGACCTTCTTGTCGGCCGGGTATTCCTTGAGGATGACGGTGAACTCCGTCTTCTCCTCGGCAGGAGCCGCAGCAGCGGCCGGACCGGCCACAGCAGCGACAGCGACCGGCGCAGCAGCGGTGACACCGAACTTCTTCTCCATGTCGGAGATCAGCTCGACGACCTGCATGATGCTCATCTGAGAAATTGCTTCGAGGATTTCGTCCTTGCTAACAGCCATTGTAGTTACTCCAAGTTGTTTCAAAGGCTAAACAAGATCAAGCGCCGGCGGCCTGCTTGGCGTCGCGGACAGCCGCGACGGTGCGGACCAGCTTGGTGTGCGGCGCAGCCACCGTACGCACGAACTTCTCGATCGGCGCCTTGAGGGTTCCCAAGAGCATCGACAGAGCCTGTTCGCGAGTCGGCAGGGACGCGACCTTCTCGAGATCCTTGCCCGGCAGCACATCGCCGCCGAGGGATACGAGAGTCGCGACGAGCTTTTCGTTCGACTTCGCGAAGTCCTTGACCACACGCGCCGCAGCGCCCGGGTCGTCCTTCGAGAAGGCGAGGACAAGCGGGCCCTTGAGTTGGGCACCGAGAGCCTCGAACGAAGTGCCAGCCATGGCCTTGCGCGCCAGCGTGTTTTTGACGACACGCATGTACACGCCTTGCGCACGGGCTTTGGCACGCAGCTCGGTCATCTGCGAAACCGTGATACCACGGTATTCGGCAGCGACCACCGATTGCGCCGTAGACGCAATCTCCGCCACTTCCTTCACCAACGCTTTCTTGTCTTCGAGGTTCAGAGGCACTAGTTGATTACTCCTCTCCTGAAGATCACACA
>JBIJCL010000163.1:0-4875 GCA_044344725.1 Steroidobacteraceae bacterium
TGTCGAGCCAGCCCTGCGCCACGACGGGCAGCTCGTATTGGCTGATCTGATAACCCTTGGGCAGATCGGGATAAAAATAATTTTTGCGGGCGAACACCGAGTGCGGCGCGATACGCGCACCGATGGAAAGCCCGAAACGCACGGCCATGCGCACCGCTTCGCCGTTGAGCACCGGCAACACGCCGGGATAGCCGAGGTCGACGAGGTTCGCCTGCGTGTTGGGCTCGGCGCCGTACGCCGTCGCAGACCCGGAAAAAATTTTCGAGCGCGTGGCGAGCTGCGCGTGGATCTCGAGGCCGATGACGGTTTCCCATTCCATGGCGAGACCTCAGGCGAACGCCGACGGCGTCTTGAGATGCCAATCGGTTTCCTGCTGGTAGCGATGCGCCGCATTGAGCATGCGTGCTTCGGAGAAATGCGGGCCGACGATCTGCAAACCGATCGGCAAACCATCGACGAATCCGCAGGGGATGGACATGCCGGGCAGCCCCGCGAGGTTGGCACCGATGGTGTAGATATCGTTGAGATACATGGTGATCGGGTCGTCGCACTTGGCGCCGATGCGGAACGCCGGCGTCGGCGTGGTCGGCCCGACGAGCAGATCGCATTCTTTGAACGCTTGCGCGAAATCGGCGCTGATGAGCTGACGGACGCGCTGCGCCTTGAGGTAGTACGCGTCGTAGTAACCTGCCGAGAGCACGTAGGTGCCGGTCATGATGCGACGCTTGACCTCGGCGCCGAACCCCTCGCCGCGCGAGCGGCAATAGAGATCGAGTAAATTCTTCGGCGAATCACACCGATGCCCGAACCTCACGCCGTCGAAACGCGCAAGGTTGGACGAACACTCGGCCGGTGCGACCACGTAATAGGTGGGCACGGAGAGCGGCAGATTGGGGCAACTCACTTCGCGAACCTTGGCGCCGAGTTTTTCGTAGACGGCGATGGCGTCGCGGATTCTTTGCTCGCACGCGGCATCGAGACCCTTGTCGAAGAACTCGCGCACGAGACCGATGGTGAGCCCCTGCAGGGAATCGCCGAGCGTGGCGGTGTAGTCGGGGACCGGCGAGTCGACGCTCGTCGAATCGCGCGGATCGAAGCCCGACATCGGACCGAGCAACAGCGCGGCGTCCTCGGCACTCACGGTGATGAGACCCGCCTGATCGAGGCTCGAGGCAAACGCGATCATGCCGTAGCGACTGCAGCGTCCATATGTCGGCTTGATGCCGGTGACGCCGCAGAGCGCCGCGGGCTGGCGAATGGAGCCGCCCGTGTCGGTGGCCGTCGCGGCGGGCACGATCCGTGCCGCAACCGATGCAGCGGACCCGCCCGACGAGCCGCCCGGGACCATCTCGGTATCCCACGGGTTGCGAACCGGTCCGAAGTAGCTCGTCTCGTTGGAGGAGCCCATGGCGAACTCGTCCATGTTGAGCTTGCCGAGCATCACCGTGCCGGCCGAGCGCAGGCCCGAGACGATGGTCGCATCGTAAGGCGACACAAAGTTGCCGAGCATCTTGGAGCCGCAGGTGGTGAGTACGCCCTCGGTGCAGAAGATGTCCTTGTGGGCGATGGGTACGCCCGTCAGACGACCGGCACGACCCGCCGCCCGAGCCGCATCGGCCTCGGCGGCCGCCTTGAGAGCCGCCTCGCCGGTGACCGTGATGAACGCATTGAGCGCGGGCTGGGCTGCCGCAATGCGCTCGAGGTAGGCGCGCGTCAGCTCGACACTGGAGAACGCGCCCTCGGCAAGCCCTCGGGCGAGTGCCGCGACGGTGGGGGCTGGAGCGCTCATTCGATCACCTTCGGTACCAGGTAGAGACCCGCCTCGACCTTCGGCGCATTGCGCTGATAGGTCTCGCGTCGGTTGGTCTCGGTGACCTCGTCAGCGCGCAACCGCTGCGCCAATCCCGGCATGGGATGGGCCATCGGATCGATGCCCGCCGTCGGGGCGCGATCGAGTTCGCCGACGAAGGCGAAGATCTTGGAGAGGGAATCGACGTAGACCGGGATCTCGGCCTCCGTCAACTCGAGGCGCGCGAGGCGCGCGATGTTTTCGATGTCTGCGCGGGTGAGGCTCATAAGCGACTTGGAATCATACCATCGTTGCCTTGTCGAAGGGCCCGCAGGTTGTTAAATTGCAAGCCTTTTCCCAGTCCTTTCCCCCTACTCCGAGCTCCGGCACCCCACGATGTTCAAACGTCTTCGCGGCTATTTCTCCAGCGACATCTCCATCGACCTCGGAACAGCCAACACGCTGATCTACGTCCGGGACCGAGGCATCGTGCTCAACGAGCCGTCGGTCGTGGCGGTTCAAGACGACTACAGCCGAGGTGGCAAGGTCATCGTCGCCGTCGGCGCCGATGCCAAGAACATGCTCGGTCGCACGCCCGGCAACATCACCGCCGTGCGTCCAATGAAAGACGGCGTCATCGCCGACTTCACCTATACCGAGAAGATGCTGCAGTACTTCATCGCGAAGGTGCATGACAACCGACTGCTCAAGCCGTCGCCGCGCGTACTCGTATGCGTGCCGGTCGGCTCCACGCAAGTCGAGCGTCGCGCGATCCGCGAATCCGCCGAAGGTGCCGGCGCGCGTACGGTCGCCATCGTGAGCGAGCCGATGGCCGCCGCCGTCGGTGCCGGCTTGCCCGTGCAAGAAGCGCGCGGCTCGATGGTGCTCGACATTGGTGGCGGTACGTCCGAAGTGGCCGTCATCTCGCTCAACGGCATCGTGTACGCGCAGTCCGCGCGCATCGGTGGTGATCGCTTCGACGACGCGATCGTCAACTACGTGCGCCGCAACTACGGCATCCTCATCGGCGAAACGACGGCCGAGCGCATCAAAATCGAAATCGGTTCGGCCTATCCGGGTCAAACCGTTCGCGAAATCTCGGTCAAGGGTCGCAACCTCTCCGAAGGCGTGCCGCGCAGCTTCACGCTCAACAGCAACGAAATCCTCGAAGCGTTGCAGGAGCCGCTGCAGGGCATCGTTGGCGCGGTCAAACAAGCGCTGGAGCAAACACCTCCCGAGCTCGGCTCCGACGTCGCCGAACGCGGCATCGTCGTCACCGGCGGTGGCGCGCTGCTTCGCGACATCGACAAACTCATCACCGAGGAAACCGGCGTTCCGGTCGTCATCGCCGAGGACCCGCTCACCTGTGTTGCACGAGGCGGCGGTCGCATCCTCGAACTGATGGACGAGCTCGGCCCCGGCAACTTCGGGCTTGAGTAACGCGGCTACCAGCCGGAACATCATTCAACGCGGCACCCCGGCGGGGCTGCGCTTCTTCTGCTACGCAAGCCTCGCGCTCGCCATCATGTGGCTGGACCAGCGCGGCGGCTGGCTCGATACCGTGCGCTTCGGACTCTCTGCCGCCGCCTACCCGCTGCGCATCGCGCTCGAGTCACCCGCCAAGGCTTGGGAGTGGACACGGAACAACTTCGCGGAGCGTGCGGCGTTGCAAACGGAAAACCGGACGCTGCGCGAGCGCATCCGGGAGCTCGAGTTGCTCGCGATGCGTCGCGCCGATCTCGAGCTCGAAAACCGCGAACTGCGCAATCTGCAGTCCTCCGCCGCGGACGTGGCTCAAAAGTGGTTGAGTGCACGCATCATCGCCACCGACAACAGCCGTGCGCGTCAGCGTTACACCGTCGACCGCGGCGCCGTGCATCAAGTCACGAGGGGACAAACCGTCATCGCAGGCGGCGGGCTCGCGGGCCAGGCGCTGCGCGTCGGGCCCTGGAGCACGGAGATCATCTTGCTCTCGGATCCCGAGCACGCGGTGCCGGTGCAGATCGCGCGTACGGGTCAACGAACGCTCGCCCTCGGCACGGGGCGCGAGGGCAGACTCGCGCTGCCACTGCTTCCACTTCAAACGGATATCCGCGAAGGCGATCTGCTCGTCACTTCGGGTTTAGGCGGCGTATTTCCGGCTGGCTATCCCGTGGCGACCGTCAGCCAAGTTCGCCGTGACGGCGCATCACCGCTTGCGCAGGTCGAAGCGAAAATGACCGCGGCACTCGATCGCGATCGCCTCGTCGCCTTCATCTGGTTCGATACGGCGCATCCGTCTGCACCCGCTGAGGCGGCAAAAGCCTCCGAGACATCCCGATGATCGGCGCCACGGTTCGCAGTCGGCTGATCTTCTCGACGCTCGCGGCCTTCGTGCTGCAAGTGGTGCCGCTACCGTGGTGGGTCGCCGTCGTCCGCCCGCCCTTCGCGGTGATCGTCGTAATCTTCTGGTCGCTGATCGCGCCGCGCATCGGCGGTATCGGCCTCGCGTTTCTCGTAGGTCTCGCACTCGATGTGTATCGCGGCGTGATCTTTGGTCAACACGCGCTCGCGCTCGCGTTCGTGGCCTATGTCGCGATCCGACAACATCTCATCGTCAGAAACAAGCCGATGTTCGAGCAGACCTTGTTTGCGGCCGCGCTGTTGTTCGCGTTCGAGGCGATCACCTGGGCGATCGACGGCTGGACCGGCAATGCGACGGGCGGCTGGACTCGCTGGTTGCCGGTCGTCACCGGCGCACTGCTTTGGCCACTGACCTCCGGCTGGCAGGCGAGCGAAAATCGCGCTCGTCGCTGACGGGTCGCCACGAAACGCAGTCGGTCATGAGCACACGCGGACGAATCAAAGATTTCTGGCGCGAGCAGCGTATTTTCGAGCAGCGCGCACTCGCCGCCTCGATCATCGTGAGCGCCCTCGCCGTGGTGCTCTTCGGGCGCTTGATCTGGCTGCAGGTCGTGAAATACGACGAGTACACCGATCTCGCGCAGGGCAATCGCGTCCGGATCGAACCGCAACCGGCGCCGCGCGGCATCATCTACGACCGCAAGGGCGAGATCCTCGCGGAGAACAAGCCTGCGTATCAGCTC
>JBIJCL010000164.1:0-4856 GCA_044344725.1 Steroidobacteraceae bacterium
TTGATGATCCAGGGAAGACCCGCCTCTCGAGCCGTACGGATGAACGAGAGCTCGAGGCGTTCCTGCGTCTCACCATTCGGCAGGACCAACAAGGCGCGGTCGACTCCGGAGAGCGCGCGGCGGATGGACTGCGCATCGTCGAAATCACCCTGCACGAGTTCGACGCCCTGATCAGCCCAAGTAGCCGCCTTGGCGAGGTCGCGTACCAGCGCGCGGAATCGCACACCCTGCGCGAGCAGTGCACGGGCCGTCGCGCCGCCGATATTGCCTGTAATGCCCGTCAACAGAATCATGATCGACCCCCTGTAAATCGTGAAGTTGAACCGCCTGATCGACGGATTTGCCTATCCTACCCTCGGCACTGCACGATGCCGTCGGCCGCAAGTTTCCATGGCCGTTCTGCGGGGTCGGAAGATACGGACTGGGTCTCCTGCAGCGGCCGCCCTACAATCCGCGCATGAACATTCTTGCTCGCACCGACGGTTCGCCCGTTGTACAAACCTTCTTCGACCCCCCGACGGGGACATTCAGTCATGTGGTCTCGGACCCGAAGAGTCGGATCGCCGCGATCATCGACCCCGTGCTCGACTACGATCCGTCGACTCGAACGACTGCAACCACCTCCGCAGAGGCGTTACTCGATCATGTGAGGCGCGAACAATTGCAGGTCGATTGGATTCTCGAGACCCACGCACATGCCGACCACCTCACGTCGGCGCAGTGGTTGAAGTCGAGACTACCCAGTGCGCGCGTCGGTATCGGCGAAGGGATCCGCGAGGTTCAGCAGACCTTCAAAGCTCGTCTCAGTCTCGAGCCGGATTTCCCTGCCGACGGACGGCAGTTCGACGCGCTGTTCCGGCCGGGTGATCGATTTTCGCTAGGTGAGGTACAGGTCGAAGTCATCGCGACACCGGGCCACACCCCCGACAGCGTCAGCTATTTGATCGGTGATGCCGTGTTCGTCGGCGACACGATCTTCGCGCCGCGTTACGGCACTGCGCGTTGCGACTTCCCGGGCGGCGACGCAAGGGCGCTTTATGGATCGATGCAACGTCTGCTTTCATTGCCGGAATCGACCCGGATATTTCTTTGCCACGACTATCCGGGCGAGGGGCTGGTGCCGCAATACCTTACGAGTCCGGCAGATCTGCGCGACAACAACATCCACCTAAAAGGTGGCGTGACGCTGGAGCAGTTCGTCGAGATGCGTGAGAAGCGCGATGCCACGCTCAAGGCACCGAAACTTCTCGAGCCATCCTTGCGTGCCAACATCCGAGCCGGCCATCTGGACGACCCGTACTTCAAGAGCTGAATCCGGCCCTCGGGAAGCGGATACGTACCGTCTTTCCTTCTTCGAGTCGTATCAGATCGAGCGACAGTCCTGCCTGCGCAGCCCGCAAGCGCATGTTCTCGAGACCGCCCGACTCGCCGGGACGAAAATCTCCTGAGCCGTCATCGATGATTTCGAGCGTGGCTAGAGAGTAGGTATCTGATCCGGTGAGCCGAAAGATGATTTGTCCGGCGTTCGCATGCTTGATGACGTTGGCGACCGCTTCCTCGACAATACGCAGCACGGCGATCGATTGGTCCGCATCGAGTCGAAGCGGCGCCTCGAGCTCGGCAACTTCCCATTTGATGGGCAGGCGGCCACCACCGATTCGCGAGTAGAGGTGTCGAAGATCGGCCAGCAAGGCATCGAGAGAAGTCGCCTCGGATGCGACAGCGCCGTGTATCAATCTGACCTCGTGGATCAGCGAATTTATTTCATTGACGAGCGTGGCGTCCTGACTGACCTGTTGGGCGTGGAAGGATAGGGCGACCAGGCGACTGCCGATTCGGTCGTGGAGATCTCGGAGCATTTCCTCGCGTCGGATCGTTGCCTGCTGAAGTTGCCGTTCGATTTCGCGCTGATCTGAGGCGCGTTTGACAAGTGCTGCGACGGAGAGCGCCAAGACGGCAGGGAGCGTCCACGCTTGTAAATATTGATCGGAGAGTGTCGCGCTGCCCAAGTGGATGAAAAGATCGTAGGCGCCGGTTGCCAGTGAAATGGCGAATGCCGAGGCGATCGTGATGCCGACCGCGTCTGCAGCGCTCCGTAAGCGGATGACGAGGAGCACCAAAAATACCGCTGCAACCAACGTGATCGTCGAGAAGATCACATTGATGACGAGTTGACTGTCCAGGATCGATGCAGGAATGGCGAACGATACGGTGACGAATGCCATGGCAGCCAACAGGGGTTTTCGAGTGGGGCGATCGCCTGCGAGATAGGTCGCAACCACCTGTACGGCCAGGATTCCTGCCAAAGCGAGCAACCACAAGCCGAGTCTTTGCCACAGCAGGATAGGCCCGGGTACGTCGGTCACGAGATTGTGCAGACAACGTAGCCCGCCGACGATCGAAAGCCATGAGGTCGTAATCAGGATGCGAGAAGTGGTGTTGCGTTGATCGCCAGCAGTCAGACCGATGATGCCGGCAAAAATCGCTGCGAACGCAAACGCCCCGATCAGAAAGACCTCCGACTGCAACTTGGTTCGGTACTCATCCTCGATGATGGGTAATGGTCCGATCGTTATGCCGCCGAGTCCGTTCTTGAGTTCCGAGTGCGCGCGAGCGGTGACTTCGATGACCAGTGACTCCCCTTTTCGTTCTTCGACATTGAAATAACCCATCACGGGCCAGTAACGCCATCGTTTGGGTCGCTCGGCGTCGAGCGCGTCAATGATGGTTTGCCCATCGACACGCACTCGTCCGTCCAATGCGAGACGGTTGAGGATCAGTCCGTAGACACCGGGTTCGGGTCGCTGAAGCTCGATGCGATAAATGCCGACGGATAGCCCCTTGCGAGCGGGAATCCAGCTATGGGGTAGCGTGACGGTCTCGAACTCGCAGTTGGCGGTTGAGCTCGTTGTCTTGGGCACCGACGAGATCTCGCAAAAACTCGAGCGAGTGATTTGTACGGACGCTGCACCACTTGAATGTACGGGCGGGAAGAGGAGTGCGCAGATCGCGAAGGCTAGAAAGACGCCGAGCCCTCTGCGGCTAATCATTGAGCAGGCCGTATCGCCTCGCTTCGAAGACTGCCTCCGCCCGCGAGTGCACCATGAGTTTTCGATAGACACTTTTGAGATGAGTGTTGACTGTATGGCTCGAGACTCCGAGCACCTCGGCGATCTCGGCGTAGCGCAGGCCTTTGGCGCAGAGTACGAGCACCTCTGATTCGCGCTGCGATAGCAGGCCCTGAGAGTCGGTCGTCTCTTTAGGAGGTCTGAGTCGATTGATGAGCGATCGAGCGATTGCGGGACTGATCGGTGATCCACCGGACTCGATGATCGAGACGAGACGTCCCGCGAAATCGGCAAGATCGGACTTCAAGATATACCCGGACGCCCCCGCTTCGAGGCTGCGAATTACACGCCTCTCGTCGGCGAAAACCGTGATCACCAGGATTTCACAGGCAGGATTAGCCTGACGGAACTCCGAAATCAGAGCGAGACCGTCGCCGTCGGGCAAACCCAGATCGAGGAAGACGGCGTCCAACGGGTGCTTGGCCAGCTGGGCGCGCGCTGCGGCGAGATTGCCCGCGGCGAGTACCGACCAATCCGGTGCTCCGGCTGTCGCTCGGACGAGATGATCACGCAGTAGACGATCGTCTTCGACGATCAGTAATCGGCGAATGGTAGCGCTCTCGGGGATGGGGTCGATCATGACGTCCACCCGAGCGCATGCAAGATTTTATATCCCGAAAATACAAGAACCGCGGCGATGCCCGTCAGTAAAAAGACCAGAATCTCCTTGGTCGATTCCTTCATGACACTCGCGACGGATTACCTCAAGGAACTCAGGGTCGATCGGCAGATATCGAGGTGCGCATCGTCGAGTCGGCCATCTTTGGCAACCTCGATGACGGTTTCCAGAACAAGCGCAGCCATCTCGACGTGGTTTCTCGCACCGGTGAGTTCTATACGCAAATCTTTGATGAGTTTGTCCCGAGCGTCGAGCTCGCGGATCAACGGATCCCAATGGGGAGCGCGGTGTCGGTCGAGCAGCGTATCGACGACTTCGTCGTGGGTGCTGAGGTAATCGGCGTTGAAATTGGGAAGACCAAAATTACGCAAGCTCGGAATGGCGGCGAGCGTCGATTCGGTGACGCGCTCGAAGCCCATGCTCCAATCCGAGTATTGGCGCTCGGTGATCTCGTCGCGACGTACAATTTTGATGTCTCGATGACGGGGGTCTTTGGAGATTCGCTCGATGAGCGGGTCGACTACCGTTGCTTCACCCTCGATCGACTGCAAGAACGTTCCATTGCCGAAGAGCAGCATGCCCGTCAGGCCCTTTGCGGTGTTGTTGCGATGGCATTGGTTGAGCAGACCGAGCAGACCATCGGCCGACAGGGGTTCGGAAGCTTGACTGATGTAGGTGACGCGAATCATGAGTTTGACCTTGGTTGATCGCCCGAATCGGGCTCGAGTTTACGGGACGCTGATCTCATTTTCGAAAGCATGCGCAACCCGAATACCCCGACTCCGCCGATTAGGAGGATGAGAAGGCCGACCATGCCGAAAACCATTTCACTGAGAGAGAGCACCTTGAACGCCCCTCAAAATCCTAAAGTCCCCCTGGCTGGGCATTGTCGATGATCGGGAAGGTATTGACCAGAGGTTGTCTCGGGCTCGAGTGAACATGACACCGCGGGCGATGCGAATCGGTCGCAGTTGAATCTATGGGTCCGATCGGCTCAAATCGGATCCATGACCCGTAAATCCGCGCTCGATCGTTTTCTCGATGTCGTCGAAAGAGGGGGTAACGCCCTTCCTCACCCGGCTACTCTTTTTGCTTTGTTGGCGCTCATC
>JBIJCL010000165.1:0-4823 GCA_044344725.1 Steroidobacteraceae bacterium
GCATCTCGCGCTACGAATTTTGTTTGCCGCAGTCCTGATGTTCCAGCTCGTCAGCATCTTCGTCGATTACTCGCTGGGCTCGACACTCTGGACTACTTTGGCGGCTCCCTTGCTCATGCTGCTCTCTTGGGTCAGCTTCCGCGTGTGGCGGCAAGGAGAGCGCTTCGCCCGTTGGACATTCATCGCCTTCGTCGCGCTCACCTGTGCGGTAGCGGTTCGGGCTCCCATCGCGAAGGTCAATGCGCCGGAATTCATGATCGACATCGTCACCGCGCCGATCGCCATGTTGATCGTCGTGGCGCTCGTGTTGATGGCGATGATGGAGAAGTCGCGAAATCTCAACCGGCGGCTGATGGATGCCGAAAATGCGACCAACGCGCAGGTGGATTTCCTCTCTCGCATGAGTCACGAGCTGCGTACACCGCTCGACTCGGTGCTTGGTAACGCCCAGTTGCTGATGCGTTCGTCCGAGAAGCTTCGCGCGGCACCAGAACTCTCCGGGATCGTGGATAGCGGTCGTCAATTGCTGCGTTTGATCGATGAAATTCTCGACTATGCAAAGGGTTCGGCGGGCGCCTTGACGCTGCGGGTCGAGCCGGTGCGGATGGCTGAGTTTCTGCGTCAGATCGAAACGTCCTCCCGGATTCTCGCCACCCGAGCGCGAAATACCTTCATCGTCCAAGCTCGATCTGGGAGCTTGCCAATCGACGACGTCGTGTTGCGCATCGATGCCGGCCGGTTGCGCCAGGTGCTCGACAATCTCATCGTCAATGCAGTTCGGCACACCCGCGATGGCGTCATCACCGTCGAATACGATTTGCGCTCGAAAAACGACGAGGCGTTCGAGCTCGGTTTCGCGGTGATCGATACAGGGGAGGGCATCGCGCCGGAAAACCGGGAGCGAATTTTCCTTCCTTTCGAGCGGGTGGGGCGAGCCGATCGCTACGGTGGAAAAGGAGCCGGCATGGGGCTCGCGATCGTCAGACAACTCGTCGGGCTCATGGGGGGCGAGGTCGGTGTGGAAAGCACGCCGGGTCTCGGGAGCATCTTTCGGTTTTCGATCGTCGCGAGCTCCGCACGTTTGAAAACGACGGCGATTGCGGAGGCGGAACCTCGACCCATCGAGGCGCGCGGGTACGCGGGTCGTCCGCGAATCGCGTTCGTCATCGACGACGATCCGGGCGGTCGAGCGATCTTCGCCGGTCTGCTCGCTCGAGCGGGGTTCATCGTTCACGAAGCGGAAAGCGGTAATGCCGCGATCGGTGTGTTCTCGACCTTCGACGTGCTCGATCTCGTCGTGACGGATCAGTTCATGCCCGACGGGGACGGCTGGGCCGTACTGGAATCGATTCACCGGCATCGTCCCGACACGCCAGTCGTGATGATTTCGGCCGCACCAGCGAGCCGGCCCGATGGATGGATCGATGGAATAAGGTTTTCGGCTGAGTTCTTGAAGCCCGTCAATCACAACGACTTCCTGACCTGCGTGGGTCGTTTGCTCGGCTTGCGATGGACCTATTCGTCGCATGAGGAACGAGGTTTCGGCTCGCCTCCGGTATCTCGTCCCGACGCGACGGAGCTGGCTTCGTTGCGCGATATGGTGGAACTTGGTGAGGTCACCGCTCTGCGGGAGTGGGCGCAAGCCTTGCGACGACGTGCGCCCGAGTATTCGGATTTCGCGGATCGAGTCGAGGCCTCGGCGGCCGATCTCGATTTCGATGCGCTTGAGGCGCTGATGACCGAGTCGAGAGTCTGATGCCATCACGCATCGACGTATTGATGATCGACGATTCGATCACCGACCTTCGTTTGCTGCTCGAGCTGATGACCTTGCGCGACTTGCGGTTCAGCGTCGCGCGAGACGGAGAGCAGGGGTATCGCCAAGCCGTGGTGCTCGATCCTGGACTCATCTTGTTGGACATCCACATGATGGGTACCGATGGTTTCACCGTGTGTCGACGTCTCAAAGCCAACGCGAGCACCGCCGAAATTCCGGTGATTTTCCTGACCGCGGCGACGGATCTCGCCACGCGTCTCGAGGGTTTCAGGGTGGGTGGCGTCGATTACATCACCAAGCCGTTCAACGAATCGGAAGTCCTGGCGCGTGTGGGCGTGCACCTCGGCCTCGCGGCTCGACGCATGAGCGAACACGCCAGGCGCAGCGGAACAGGCGAGGGTGTTCGTCCTTTGACTACTCCGGATGAAGTGCTCGTCGTTGCCGCTCAGCGCATCTTGCGCGAGTCCATCTCCTCGCCTCCATCGCTCGAAGAGCTCGCGTCGCGAGTTGGCAGTAATCGGCGAAGGCTGGGCGAAGCGTTTCAGGCCTTTTGTGGTCAGACGGTTTTCGCGTGGCTGAGAGAGGAGCGCTTTCGTCGAGCGCATCAAATGCTCTGCGAGACCACGGTGCCGGTATCGAGCATCAGCGATGCGCTCGGTTATTCGACGCCTGCGAATTTTTCGAAGGCTTTCCGTGAGCGTCACGGTTTGACGCCAAGCGAGATTCGCGAGGGTGCGATACCCCCCCCCCTGAAGGCGTCTAAGGAGTCGGCAGCGCTGAAACAGCGAGGACTACGCCTAATCCCATGAGCCTCGCAGCTTCGAGGGCTTTTGCGTATCGACGCCCCTCCAGTAACCCGCCAAGACTGATCGTCGATAGGACGATAAAGAGTGCCCACAGGATTCGATCTTGGAGGCTGAGGATGGGAGCGACGGCCAGGAAGTACGTCACGATCACTGCGAGCAAGGCGTATTGCGCGACGGCGTATCGGCGCATGCCAGACGGCGTCCCCGTCGCGAATTTCTTGACGCTCTGCGGATCGAGATGGGGGAGTGTGACGCCACGGCCGCCGGGTGGATCGAACCAGGTTCTGATGGCGGCAACTATCGATCCTGAGCTCAAAGATTTCCGGAATACATCGACGTACACATTGAAATTTCCCCACACGGGGTTGTAGCTCGCGAGCGGCTTGCGGATGCCGTAGACCACCGGCTCCTCGTCGCGCTCCTCGGCGAACGTGCCGAAGAGACGGTCCCAAATGATGAAAATGCCGCCATAGTTTCGATCGATGCAGTAGTCGTTCTGTCCGTGATGGACGCGGTGGTTCGAGGGCGTGACGAACACTCGGTCAGCCCAGCCGAGTTTGCGCACGAGCTCGGTGTGCACCCAGTACTGATAGAGCAGGTCGATGAGCGCGACGGTACCGAAGACGATGGGCGGAACGCCGAGAAGCGCCATCGGCAGATAGAACGGAAACGACGCGAATGCACCGGTCGAGGTTTGGCGCAGAGCCGTCGACAAGTTGAAGTATTCGGAAGAATGATGGACTTGGTGCGCGGACCACATGAGGTTGACCTCGTGTCCGAAGCGATGCACCCAGTAGTAAATGAAATCGTAGGCGATCAGCGCAAAGACCCAGACCCATATCGAATCCGTCGGCAAAGTGCCGATACGCAGCGTTTCGAAGGTCCACACATAAATCCCGAATGTGAACACCCGGACGAAGACGGCGGACACCTGACTCAAAATCCCGAAGTTCAGGCTCGTGATGGCGTCAGGAATGTCGTACGTGGCGACGCCGCGCCGATGCGCGATCCAGGCCTCGAGCAAAATCGAGACCATGAATACAGGGATGGCGTACACGATCGGGTTCACCCTGTGACTATAGCGTCAAGTCGTTACACTGCGCAGGCGTGGTCACCATCGGGTCCCGTTCATTGCGCAAGATCATCGTTGCGATCAGTTTGGTCATCCTCGCCGGCAGAGGGCTCGCGGAGGCCGCATCTCCCGTGGAGCCCACGGTCGTCATCGTGGTTCGCCATGCAGAGAAAGCCGATGACGGCACCCGTGATCCGCCACTGAGCGCGGTGGGTCAGGAGCGGGCTCGGCTCTTGGCCCGCCTGTTACGCGATGCTGGTGTGGAGGGGGTTTATACGAGCGATACCCGACGCGCGAGGGAGACCGCTCAACCGTTGGCCTCGGCGCTCAGTCTCGTCGCGGAGGAGTATCCCGGTCGCGACGTCGAGGCGCTCATTGCGCGAGTGCTTGAAAACAGGACCAGTCAGACCGTCCTGATCGTGGGCCACTCAAATACCGTGCCCGAAATGATCTCCTCCTTGACGAGAGGGCGGTATTCCGTGGTTTTGCGAGACGACGAGTACGACGCGCTGTTCGTCGTCACGATGGGCGAAGGCGACCTGCCGGCACTGCTCCGACTCCGCTATTGAGGGGTCGTACTGAGGTAGGTCACGGTCTAAGGAACGAGCAATGCTCGATTTTCACGGAAATATTTGATCGTTGTTTCGAACAGGGCTGTTCTCAGGCCCGCGACGAATCGCGCGTTCGCCGGGTTCGGATGCTTGAGCGGCGTTGCGGGATCGATCGTCGCGGCGCTCGCCGCGGCGTTCGCCGCACCCATTGCCGCAAGGCGATCGTCGATCACTTGCGTGACGCGCTCCGGCGTGACGAGGTGAGCGAAGTACAGCAGCGCAAATAAATCCGATCGAAGCAGGTGACGGGGCTCGATCACGGAAAGCATGCGAATGAGCTCCGAGCGACCGGTTGCGGTGATTCGGTAGACCTTTCGGTCTTGACGTCCTCTGACCGATGTTCCGATTTGCTCGATGAGTCCTTCCTTCATTAATGAGGAAAGGGCCGGGTAGATCGACCCGAAGCCCGAGGCGAAAAAATGGTCACCCGCGGATTCGAGGTGCTTCTTGAGGTCATACCCGCTGGCGTTCCCGAAGGAGAGCAGACCCAAACAAAGAGTTTTGGCGTCCATGGCATGAATTATATCGGATCGATATAAAACTGGCGGTGGGGTGGT
>JBIJCL010000167.1:0-4790 GCA_044344725.1 Steroidobacteraceae bacterium
CATGCCTCTCCAGGAGAGGTGGTTTTTTTGGACTTCAAAGATCTCGGTATCGAGCGACATCGACTGCCATCGTCCTGGACGATACTCATCGCTCAATCCGGAATTCGCCGCGAACTCGCCGCAGGCGAATACAACGTCCGCCGACGACAATGCCGTGAGGCCGCCGATTTCTACGGGGTCGACTCGTTGCGCGATCTCGACCTGCAGAGGCTCGAGACCCATCCCCGGCCGAAAAATGAGGTCTTGTTCCGCCGGTCGCAACACGTCGTTTCCGAAAACTGGCGTGTCGAGGTCGCCGCTGAGTCGATGAAACGCGGAGATTTGAAGACCTTCGGCCAACTGCTACGACAGTCTCACGCCTCGCTGCGTGATGAATTCGAGGTTACGATTCCGGAAGTCGATGAACTCGCCGACAAAATCAATGCGCTGATCGATCAACATGCCGATGGCGAAGGCGGAGCGCGGATGACTGGGGGTGGCTTCGGTGGATGCCTCGTTGCCGCCGTACCAAGCGACGCCGCCGATGATCTCCAACGTCTGATCACGGAGTTGTCGGGTCGCCCAGTCTGGAGGCAAGAGGGCCGGCATCACTCCTCGACGTAGGGCGCCGCGACTCGAGAGCCGACTACTCGAGGCGGGACAAAATACCTTTGAGCTCCGACAGCGTAGCCGAACCTTGATCGGTCAATACGACGGCTTTCTCACGTCGATCTTCGCGGGAGCCGACCCGAATTCCCAGCAATCCGAGACTTTCAAGACGGTAAATGAGCTTACGACACGCTCGATAGCCGCCGAGTCCCTCCTGCCGAAACACGTCGATGAGACTGGAGATTGAGCTGCCTTCGTGGATTGCCACCACGAGCAGCGCAGGGGCCAAATTGAGATACTTCATCACAACCTTGGAGGCAAATATATTGCTCCAATGATTGTACTGAAACGATTACTACACAGGTAGTCGTTTGCTCATTTTCCGACCTCGCGTATCAGCGAGGCGTAGGCCGCGAAATACTCGAGCGCCTTCTGCGTGGGGACGACCAATTTGACGCGGGCATCGTCCTCGACCCCCTCGAAATCGACGAAGCCGGCATCCTTCAGTTGGTGGATGCGCTTACGCACCGTATTGATATGCCCAAGATCGCTACGAATGAGCAACTTGTACATCGGATAGGGCTCCCCCCGCTTCCAGGCTTGCGCGATCTCGACGAGCAACGCCTCGGTATTGGGGGTCGAAAATAGCTCCGCCGAAGGAAGGTCTTTGAGCGCCCCGAGGAGCCACCGGAAACGCAGATACAGCTCCACCAACTCTTTCTTCGGTTTTGGCATGGTCAAAGTGGCCCCGTACGCTCTTTCCGGTTCTCGATGAATACGACCAATCTTTTCAGAGCGTATAGCAAAAGCAGCGCCCCGAAGAAGTCGCCGATGAACATGATCACGAAATAATCGTCGATCGGCTGCTGCTCTTTAACGTAGATCGCATGCACCGCCGTATGCCCAGCGGAATTCAGGATGGCCGATACGAAAGCAAGCAGGATGAGCCGACGACCGTCGATGGCAGGAATCCCCTGCCCGACCTGCGACAGCAGGGTTCTCCCGGGCCACGCTCGAATCGTCAACACCGCGGCGCCATACGCTGCGATAGCCGGAACGAACATCATGGGAAGATCGATCAGCGGATTAGGAGTGATGCCATCGAGATCGGCCCATCGCAGCACTTGAGCGCCGATCGTGAACCCGAATGCGCCGGCGATACCGAAAAGCAAGACCAGTATCATCCGCAGACCGTGCGGCAAATAAAGCCAATTGATCCCGGATATATATTCGGTCCAGGAGAACAACAGCACGAACAGCGGCACCACGACACACCAAGCGAGGGCGGAAATCGCCACGAACAAAAGAAACAACTTCGCCCGATTCATGGCGGCAGCCTAAGTAATCGGCCCCAATCGTTCAATACCAACCGATTTCCATCCCTAAGCCGAGTCATCTATTTGGGCGTATTCCACGGTAAAGTGGCGGGCATCGCCGGTACAGTTCCGGCACTTCGCTCAACGGTGGACGCCATGATTGGTTTTTCGACGCCTCTGCGGGCGGGTTTTGCGACGCTCGCATCAGTCACTCTCTTACTCGCCGGAGCCTCTTCAGAGACCCATGCGGACATCGACGACATCGATTCTCTAACACAAGCACAGTTCAAGCCCTTCTCCCGAGATCTCGTTTCGGCCCTGAGCTACAAGTCGATCAGCCCCGCCGAGCCACTCGGCATCACGGGGTTCGATGTGGGGGTTGGGCTCTCGGTCATCGAAACCGACTCCGATCTTCCTTGGGGAGTCGCACTCGGATCCGAAAAAAGTTACCTCACCGTACCTCGAGTTTCTCTACAGAAAGGCTTGCCGTTCGGCATCGATGTCGGCGGGCTCTACGCCACGATACCGGGAACGGGCATCCAATTTTTTGGTGCGGAAGTGAAGTACGCCCTGGTGGACGGCAACGTGGCGCTACCGGCCATCGCCATCCGTGCCGCAGCGACCCAGCTTGCGGGTCTCGAGCAGCTCGATCTCGAGACTAGGACTGTGGAACTCACCATCAGCAAAGGGCTTTTGAACTTCACGCCCTACGCCGGAGTCGGCAAGATTTGGGGAGACGTTACGCCCGAAAACTCTGCTCTTAAGGGTCTCGTCAAACTTTCCCCTGAATCACCCGATATGGTTCGCGTATTCGCAGGGCTCAACTTCAGCATCTTCCTCGGCAGTCTCGCCATCGAGGTCGAAAAGACCGGCGACAATCTCGGCGCCTCGACAAAAGTGGGTATCCGCTTCTGATTCAGCGCTCGACGCCAGCAGGCGTGCCGATGATTCGATTCAGCTCGATGAAGTTGCCGTCAGCATCCCATACGGCGCTGAACAGCACCCGAATCACTCCTCCACCCGCGGCGGGATAATCAATTAAACGAGGCGTATCGGCTACCGTGACGTACGGCGTCGTCCGAATGCGCTCGAAACGGCTCTCGAGATCCTTGAGGTTGAAAACGAGGATTGGGTCGCCCGCCTGCGCCCGTCGGAACTCGGGGGGCGGAGCCTCCTCGGTCTGATTCAGCCGTTGCATGAGCCCGAGAACGCCAATGAAATCGTCGTTGGCTCGCAGCAGCACAAGACGAGTGGTGCCGCCGATGACCTGATCGTAAATGACCTTGAGTCCGAGCGTGTCACGGTAGAGAGGGAGCGATTTGTCGACGTCTCGAACGACGAGCGTGGTTCGTCGAAGGTCGACGGGAATACGCTCGGACTCGGGAACCGGCGCAGCGTTCGCTGCAGTGGACATGATCAACAGCAGTAAAAGTACTGAAATTCCCGAGTAAAACTTCATTTTCATCACCTCTGCCCCGACTTGGCCGGCGCGATCGCCGCAAGCGCTGCGGATTCCCTCTCGGGTGTAAGCCCAGCCTTCAGCTTCGCCCGCTCCGATTCGGGACGCGCAAGATGCCAAGCAAGCGTGTCGCGGACCGTCTCACGCATCGACCTGATCGAGAGTCCCGCCTTGAGTGCGCGATCAGCCGAGGTGCTGGCAAAGCCTGCGTTGTCTCCCTCGGACGGCGCCCAAACCGGCATGTCCGCCCAAGGAGTAATTTTTTGTTCATCCAGCGTCTTGGTGTCCACCCACTCCGCCTGGGGCGCAACCGATGGCCTTGCAAGCGCTGTAGCGGCGGAGATCGATTCATTGACCACCTCTCCGATCGTGAAACGACCCGGCGGCGACAACGCATTGAAGGTGCCGCCCGTGCCGTCCTCGATGAGGCGCAGGGTGAACGCAGCGAGATCGCGCGCGTCGATCAACTGGATCGGATCGCGCGGATCGTTGGGCGCGATCATCCGACCGCCGCGTGCGGCGCGGGCGGGCCAGTAGGTGAATCGATCGGTGTTGTCGTCGGGCCCGACGATCAGCCCCGGACGGATGATCGAGGTTCGCCGCTCGCCGAAGACCGAGTATGCCGCCGTCTCGCAAAGTGCTTTGAGCGGGCCGTAGGTCGCTCCGTCCACGGTCTCGACGGTCTCATCGGCGAGCTTGCCGACCGACGAACTCTCGTCGTTCGCTCTCGCAAACGTTTCGTAAACCGAAATCGTGGAAATAAAGACGTAGCGCGCAACCTTGGGTTCGAGCAAGCTCGCGGCGTCTCGAACCTGCCTCGGCACATAGCCCGAGTTGTCGATGACCGCATCCCACTCACGACCCGCGAGCGATTTCAGATCGCCGTTTCGATCGCCGCGAAGACGTTCGACCTCGGGGAAGCGATCGGTGTTCGTACGCCCACGATTGAAGAACGTCAGGGAATGACCACGCGCGAGCGCAAGCTCGGTCATGTGCAGCCCGATGAACCGAGTGCCGCCCAAGATCAGCAAGCGCAACGGACGAGAGGATTTTTCGAGGGCAAGGCCCTCGAGCGATGCCACGGCCAGGCTCGCGCCTGCCGCCGAGAGGAAGTTTCTGCGTTTCATGTCACGCAGAGTAGCAAAAGAAAAACCCCGTGAACCTTACGGCTCACGGGGTCTTCTTTGATAAGGACCCTGACGGTGACCTACTCTAGCGTCGCAACAGGCGAAACTACCATCGGCGCAGAGCGTTTTCACTTCCGAGTTCGAAAAGGGATCGGGTGGTTCCCGCTCGCTATGGCCATCAGGGAATTCTTTAATCCGGATGTTTTTTGACGTGACGCAGTCGCGTTCACATGAGTGATGGAATCAACTCCATCGCAATCAACCTTTCAAGCAAACTGCTTGAGGTTATATGGTCAAGCC
>JBIJCL010000303.1:0-2757 GCA_044344725.1 Steroidobacteraceae bacterium
AAGGGGGTCTTGCGGAACTCCTCAAGACGTCGCAAGCGAACAAATGAATCGCCACTCCGCAGCAATCACCGGCGTGATCGAAAGTCGATTGCCGCGTTTGAGTATCAGCAGCTCGCGCAACTTTCCGTTCGCATGCGTTCGAAGTTCATCGAGTGAAATCACTCGGGAAAAACGCTGCTCGAGACGTACATCGACCATGTACCAACGCGGCTCTTTCGGATCGGAGTCGGGGTCGTAGTGCGCATGCTTCGGATCGAACGCGGTGGTGTCGGGATAACCCTTGCTCACGACCTTCATCACGCCGACGATGCCCGGTACCTCGCAACTCGAGTGGTACATGAAAGCGAGGTCTCCGACCGCGAATTGGTCACGCATCATGTTGCGGACTTGGTAGTTGCGCACGCCGTCCCAGCAGGTGGTGCGCTTTGGCGCTTTGGCGAGATCGTCGATGCTGAAGGTCGAGGGTTCGGTTTTCATCAGCCAATGATTCATCTGTTTTCTCCGCGAAAAACGTGGATGTCGCGTTCCGTGACGACGGCATCGAGAGGGATGTCCGTGGGCGTGGGGTCGATCGCATCGACCTGCTGACAGGAGTGGGCGATGCCGATCAGACGCGGTCCATACCAATGGTTGCGACGACGGCGGAAGGCGAGAGCCCGGTCATAGTATCCCGCTCCCATGCCGAGACGGTTGCCCCGCGCGTCGAAGCCGACGAGCGGCACGAAGATGAGCTGCAGGGCTGAAGCGGCGATGCGCGCGGTGGTGTCGGGCTCGGCGATGCCGTAGCGGTTGTACCGCCGGTGCGGGCCGGGTGGCGAGAACGTCATGCGACGCTCGCGATGGTTCTCGATGCGCGGCAGGAAGATCTCTGCGCTGCGACGCATGGCGAGCGCGATGAGCGGCGAGGTGTCTATTTCTTCGGCGACCGCGACGTAGAGCGCCACCCGAGTGCCGGGTCTGAGCCAATGCGTTTGTGCGACGAGCTCGGCGATGCGCTTTGCGGCATCACGGCGCGCGAGCGGGGAGAGCCCCCCGCGCGCCGCGCGCAAGGTTTTGCGCAATGTGCGACGGTCGGTCACGAAGGCTCTCCGACAGGAATGAGAGACGTCACCCGCCTGTGCCGGTGCGAACCGTTGCTCTCGACACAGAGCAACAAGTGGGGCGGACTACGTCAGGTAAGGCTTTCCGCTCGAGGGCGGACATGCACAGTGCTGACAGCAAGTCCTGATGCCCCTGGGCGTTCAAACTTAGGGTCGAGAGGTATCCCGATTCACTGTCGAACACCGCAGGTGACGCCATCACACTCTACACCAGCTCCTCTCGCATGAGTATGCGGCAGGGGACGGAGTCAGATATCGAGCTGGCGACTGCGCTTGAGGGCGCCGTCGATGCGTTCGCGCAACGCTCGGACGCGGGTACCGGCTTCGGCTTCGCCGCGGCGATCTTTGGTTTGCGACTTGAGCACTTCGTGGGCGAGGTTGAGGGCCGCCATGACGGCGATGCGATCGAGTCCGACGATTTTTCCGGCATCGCGGATTTCGCGCATTTTTTCGTTCAGGAGTTCGGCGGCATCGAGCAGGGCAGAGCGTTCGTCGTGCGGGCAGGCGATGAGGTATTCCCGCTCGAGGATACGAATGCTGACGCGGGAGGCGTCTTTTTCGGCGGGGCTCAAGCCCCGTGCTCCAAGGTCTTGAGGCGGCCGATCATGGCCTCGACCCGGGTGCGCACTTGTTCGTTACGCTGCATCAGCGAGGCGCGCTCGCTGGAGAGGCTATCCTGACGCTGGCGCAGCGCTCGGTTCTCTTCGCGCAGTGCGCCGAGCGTATCGAGCAGTTCGTCGACCTGCTTCTCGAGACGACGGATTTCGGAGTCGAGGGTGATTTTGTCGCTGGCCTTGTCGCTCATGTCGAAAATTATAGGCTGCAAACCGATCCGATCAATGCACAGGCCGGGTCTTTGGCATAATTTCGTACATGTCAGCGCCTGACTTCCGGGAAATCGAACGTCAACTTGCCGGAACACGGGCACTCACCGATCTGCCCGAGGCCCACGGAACGCTGGCCGGCGCGCTGTGTTCCAGTTCGGCAGTCACCCTCCAGGACTGGCTCCGCGAGGTGTTCCCCGAGGGGGTGGCCGGGGCCGCCGAGACCCCCATGATCGCGGTCTACGAGTGGACTCGGCACGTACTCGAGTCCGGTCAACTCGAATTTCAGCTCCTGTTGCCCGATGACGAGGAGCCGGTTGCGGTTCGCGCGGCGGCTCTCGGGCAATGGTGTCAGGGTTTTCTCTACGGCCTCGGATCGAATCCGATACCCGACATCGAGCAGTTGCCCGAACAGGTCGGTGAGATCGTCCGCGATCTCACCGCCATGACGCGCATCGATGTGGACGAGGCCGAGTCCCTTGAAGACAACGAGCAGGCCTATTCCGAGCTCGTCGAGTTCGTACGCATCGGGGTCCAGTTGCTGCACGACGAGCTCGCCGGCGTTCGCGAGTCGGCGGCAGGCGGGAGTGACGCGGATGACAAGCCGCCCTCGATCCACTAAATCGCCGCGGAGCAGTTCCGCGCCCCGGGTGTCCGTCGCTGCACCGACGGCGCCGGCGTCCGTCAACATACCGCCGATCGGCCGAGACGAATTTGCGCGCCGACGACGTCAGCTCATGAAGAGCATGGGGCGGGAGTCCATCGCCATCGTGCCGGCAGCGCCGGTGCACTTTCGCAACAACGATGTCGAGTACGCCTATCGACAAGACAGC
>JBIJCL010000168.1:0-4742 GCA_044344725.1 Steroidobacteraceae bacterium
GAACCCGCAGAGTTGTTGCGTGCGCTCGATCTCGGTTCGGAGTGGCTGGCTCCTGCCGAGGCGGCGGCGAAGCACTTTCCGCTGCGAGTACCCCGGAGCTTCGTGGCGCGCATGCGCCCTCGCGACCCCTTTGACCCGTTGCTGCGTCAGGTATTGCCGCTCGGCGAGGAGCTCATCGAGACCGAAGGTTTCGGCGCCGACCCGATCGGTGAGTCGGGCTATCAGCAGGCGCCGGGACTCTTACGCAAGTATTCGAGCCGCGCATTGCTCGTCACGACGGGTGCGTGTGCAGTGCACTGTCGCTACTGCTTCAGGCGCGAGTTCCCCTACGAAGAACAGCAAGGCGAGACGGGTCGCTGGCGCGAAGCCATTGCATCGGTCGCTGCAGACCCCTCGATCGAAGAGCTGATCTTGAGTGGCGGGGATCCGCTTTCATTGAGCAACGCACGACTCCATGCGCTCACGAACTCGCTCAAGGGTATTGCGCACTTGAACTCGCTGCGTCTACACACGCGCAACGCCATCGTGCTGCCCTCGCGCATCGATGCAGGCTTCATCGACTGGATTCGCTCGCTGCCTTGGCGCGTGACGATCGTGCTGCACGTCAACCATGCGCAGGAGCTGCAGGGCGATGCGCTCGAGGCGCTCGCCCGATTGCGTACGACCGGCGCGTTGCTGCTCAATCAATCGGTGTTGCTGCGCGGCGTGAACGACGATGCGGCTACGCTCTCGACGCTCTCACGTACTCTGCACGCGCAGGGCGTGCTGCCGTATTACCTGCACCTGCTCGATCGGGTCAGCGGCAGTGCGCATTTCGAAGTGAGCGAGTCGCGCGGCCTCGAGATTATCGAGTCGATGACGAGCGCCCTACCCGGCTATCTCGTACCGAAACTCGTCCGAGAGATCCCGGGCGCGTCGTCGAAGACGGCGATCGTCGCGCGGGCGTAACGACGCCTTACGACGCCGCCACGGCCTCGAGACGCGTCACGCGACGCCAGCCACGCGGCAGCACGGCTCCACGCTGGGCGCGAGCGCCGACGTAATCTTTGAGATCACCCCAAGAGAGGGTCATCGAGCGCTCGCCCGTGAGCACGAGCAGTGATCCGCCCGGTTCGACGGCCACCGCTCCGACCACGACCTCAGCGCGCTCTTTGGCAAGCGCCGTCGGGATGTTGAAGAGCTTGTTGCCCTTGCCGCGTGGCATCTCGGGGATGTCCTTCACAGGGAAAGCGAGCAGTCGACCGTTTTCGCCGTCGGCATCGACGATGGATACGCACACGAGGCTCTTATCGGAGGGCACGAACGCCGGCGGCAACGCCAAAGAATTCTCCGGCGGATTGAGCACCGTCTTGCCAGCCTTGCGATCGGTGATGAGATCTTTGAGGCGCGCCGTGAAGCCGTAACCCGCATCGGAGGCGATCAACCACAGACCCTCGGGGTCGCCCATCATCACACCGGCGAACTTGGCACCGTCCGGCGGATTAAGACGACCCGAAAGCGGCTCGCCGAGCCCGCGCGCCGAGGGCAAGGAGTGCGCCGCCAGGCAATAGGTGCGCCCCGTGGTATCGAGAAATACCGTCTGCTGCAGCGACATGCCGCGCACGGCCGCCTGGAAGGCATCACCCGTTTTGTACTGCAAGGATCTCGGGTCGATCTCGTGGCCCTTGGCCGCACGAACCCACCCCCCCGACGACAACACGACGGTGACCGGTTCGTTGGCGATGAGCGACGTTTCGTCGATGGCCTGGGCGGCCTCGCGTTCGACGATCTTCGAGCGACGCGCATCACCGTATTTTTCAGCATCGGCGGCGAGTTCGTCGCCGACGAGTTTGCGCAGACGCTTTTTGTTGCCGAGGATCGCTTCGAGCTCATCACGCTCTTTGGCGAGCTCTTCTTGCTCGCCGCGGATCTTCATTTCTTCGAGCTTGGCGAGATGACGGAGCTTGGTCTCGAGGATGGCCTCGGCCTGCTCTTCAGTCAGCTTGAAGCGCTTCATGAGCACGGGCTTGGGCTCGTCCTCGCGCCGGATGATGCGGATCACCTCATCGAGATTGAGGTACGCGATGAGCAAGCCATCGAGGATATGCAGGCGCTTCGAGACTTTGTCGAGTCGCCACTCGAGGCGGCGCTTGACGGTCGCGATGCGGAACTCGAGCCACTCGGTGAGAATCTCGCGCAACCCCATGACCCGCGGCCGGCCATCGAGCGCGATGACGTTAAGGTTCACGCGATAGTTGCGCTCGAGATCGGTGGTCGCGAACAAATGCGCCATGAGTTGTTCGGCGTCGAACTTGCGACCCTTGGGCACGATGACGAGGCGAGTCGGGTTTTCGTGGTCCGACTCATCGCGCAAGTCGTCGACCATCGGCAACTTCTTGGCTCGCATCTGCTCGGCAATCTGCTCGAGCACACGCGAACCCGAAGTCTGATACGGCAGCGCTTCGATGACGATGCAGTCGTCCTCGATCGTGTAGGTCGCGCGGGCCTTGAAGCTGCCCGTCCCCTTTTCATAGAAATCGACGAGGTCGGAACGCGGCGAGACGATCTCGGCGCCGGTCGGCAAATCGGGGCCCTTCACGAACTTCATGAGCGCGCGGGTCGTCGCCTCGGGCTCATCGAGCAGGTGAATGCAGGCTTGGGCGACCTCGCGCAAGTTGTGTGGCGGGATGTCGGTGGCCATGCCGACCGCGATACCCGTGGTGCCGTTGAGCAGCAAGTTGGGCAGACGCGCCGGCAACACCTGCGGCTCTTCGAGCGTACCGTCGAAGTTGGGCACCCAGTCGGCCGTGCCTTCGCCGAGTTCTTTGAGCAGCACTTCGGCGTAACGCGTGAGCTTCGCTTCGGTGTAGCGCATGGCGGCGAAGGACTTCGGATCGTCCTGCGAGCCCCAGTTGCCCTGCCCATCGACGATGGGATATCGATAGGCGAAGGGCTGCGCCATCAACACCATCGCCTCGTAACAGGCCGAGTCGCCGTGCGGATGGAACTTGCCGATCACATCGCCCACGGTGCGCGCGGACTTCTTGTGCTTCGAGACGGCCGAGAGGCCGAGCTCGCTCATCGAGTAGATGATGCGTCGCTGTACGGGCTTGAGCCCGTCGCCGATCGCCGGTAGTGCACGATCGAGGATGACGTACATCGAATACTCGAGATACGCCTTCTCGGTGAAGGCGCGCAGCGGCTGACGCTCGACACCCTCGAAACCCAATTCCTGCTTCTGCATCAGACGCTCACCTGTACGAGATTGCCTTTCTGCTCGAGCCATTCGCGCCGATCGGCGGCGCGTTTCTTGGCGAGCAGCATGTCCATGAGACTGTCGGTCTGGTCGGCCGCATCGAGTGTGAGCTGCACGAGTCGCCGCGTGCGCGGGTCCATCGTGGTCTCACGCAACTGCGACGGGTTCATCTCACCCAGACCCTTGAAGCGCGTGACCTGCGGCTTCGCCTTAACTTTCTCATCGGTGAGGCGCTGCAGGAACGCATCGCGTTCGGCATCGTCGAGCGCGTAGAACACTTGCTTACCTGCATCGATGCGATAGAGCGGCGGCATGGCGACATACACGTGACCCTGCGCGACGAGCGGCCTGAAGTGCCGCAGAAAGAGCGCGCAAAGCAAGGTCGCGATGTGCTGACCGTCCGAGTCGGCATCGGCGAGGATGCAGATCTTGTGATAACGCAGTCTCGAGAGGTCGGACGTACCCGGATCGATGCCGATCGCGATGCTGATGTCGTGCACTTCGGCGGATGAGCCGATCTCTCCGGGCTCGAGCTCCCAAGTGTTCAGGATCTTGCCGCGCAGCGGCATGATGGCCTGGAAATCTTTGTCACGGGCCTGCTTCGCCGAGCCACCGGCCGAGTCACCCTCAACCAAGAAAAGCTCGGAGCGCGACGGATCATCGCCCGCGCAATCGGCGAGCTTGCCCGGCAACGCGGGACCGCCCGAAATACGCTTGCGCTGTACCTTCTGTGCCGCCTTCAACCGCTGCGTCGCATTCTCGATGGCGAACTGCGCGATGCGCTCACCGGCATCGGGGTGTTGCGCGAGCCAGAGACCGATCGCGTCTTTGGCATAGCCCTCGACGAGTTGCGCCGCATCACGCGAAGCGAGTCGTTCTTTGGTCTGGCCCGCGAACTGTGGTTCGCGGATCTTGATGGAGAGCACGTAACGAACGCCGTCCCACACATCCTCGGGCGCGAGCTTGATGCCGCGCGGCAACAGGTTGCGGAATTCGCAGAACTCGCGCACCGCAGCCGCCGTGCCGCCGCGCAATCCGTTGACGTGGGTGCCGCCATCGGACGTCGGAATGAGATTGACGTAACTCTCGGCGATGGCGCTTTCACTGTCGGGCGCCCAGCAGAGTGCGAAGTCGACGCTGTCCTGATCTTGCTCGCGCTTGCCCGTGATGGGCTCGGTAGGCAGACGCTCGGCCTTGCCGAGTTCGTCGACGAGATAGGCGCCGAGGTCTCCTGCGAAGAACCAGTTGTCCTTCTCGCCCGTCGCCTCGTTGGTGAAGGTGATGCGCAGGCCTGGGCACAGCACGGCTTTGGCCTTGAGCATGTGGCGTAGCTGCGGGACCGAGAACTTGTCGGAATCGAAGAATTTGGAGTCGGGCCAGAAGCGAACGGTGGTGCCCGTGTTGCGCTGCCCCACCGTGCCGACCACTTCGAGCTTGGAGCTGATTTTGCCGTCACGAAACCCGATGTGGTATTCCTTGCCGCCGCGACGAACCCGGCACTCGAGCT